>CAYZND010000376.1:0-3639 GCA_964479495.1 uncultured Mesoterricola sp. | reverse complement strand
GGGCGATGAGGGTGAAGAGCTCGAAGTAGCCTTCGGGCTTGTCGAGGACGAAGGGGTCCGCCAGGAGGGAGGTGCTGTCCCGGTGCTCCAGCCCCCCGCGGGCGCCGGGGCTGAAGGTCAGGAGGAAGACATAGCGCTTGAAGGGAAACCCCCCGAACAGCTGGCCGCACACCTCGACGATCCGCTTGGTGCCCTCGACGATCCGGCGCTCGTCCCCGCAGTGCTCCCCGGTGATGGCGAACTCGAAGGCCGTCTTGCCCGTCGTCCATTCGTGCATCCGGAAGGTACCCAGCTCGAAGGGAGAGTCCACGAGCTCGTCATGGTCCGCGGCTTGATAGGAGCCCTGCTTGCAGGGGAGGCCGGTGGCCACGAGCCAGCCCTGGGGCCAGCCTTCGAACCGCACCTCGGAAGCGCGATCCTGCTGGCCCTCCAGGTAGAGGAAGGAAGCCGAGCCGACCAGGTGGGCATGAACCCCGTCCACGTGGTTGGTGCGCACGGTCAAGTCGTTGCCGTAGATCCGGTAGGTGAGGGTCCCTCCCTTGGGGAGGGCGGGCAGGCGCCAGCGCTGCTTGTCCAGCTTCTCCACCGACCGGATCCGCCCCCGGTCATCCCGGAGCGTGACCCGGTCAAGGAACCTGGCGTAGTCGCGTACGAGATAGGAACCGGGCGTCCAGGCCGGCAGGGCCGCCACACCCCCCTGGGAGACGGCTTCGGGCGGCAGCTGCATCTCCACTTCGACTTCATGGAGCGGGAGGTCCAGGGGTCGAACGGTGAAGCGCACGGGAGCCGGAAGGCTGTTCGTGGGGATTCGCCCAGCTGGCATGAAGAGTCCTCCCATTCCGGCGTTCCGGCGCTCCGGCGCTCCGCCCGAAAACCCTCAGCATACCGTCTCGCCCCGACATGACCCACCACGGCGGGTCGCCCATGGCAGGATTTCGGCACCCACCTGGAACCTGGGGGTCGCCAGAAGGCGGTTTCGAACCTACATTTCCTGCATCGATCTCGGGACGTCCATGGGATTCGAGGAAGCCATTTCGGAACACATGGCCTGGAAGCAGCGCCTCCGGAGGATCCTGCTGGGACGGGAGCGACGGCACATCCCCGAGCGGACCGAGGCCATCGAGTGCGCCGAGTGCCCGCTCGAGCTGTGGACCCAGTCCGAGGCTTCGCGGTTTGCCGAGGAACCCCTCTTCCGAGAGGTCGTGGAGCAGCATCGCCTGTCCCACGACCTGGCCATCCAGATGGTCCTGAATGACGATTCCGACAAGGCCTCCATGAACATGGTGTTCCAGATCGGGCAGTTCCACATGGCCTCACGGAACCTGCTCGAGGCCCTGGAGAAGCTGCGGCGCAAGCACGGGCTCAGCGAGACGCCGCTCTGCATCATCCCGTCGGGATTCCCCCGGGTGGAGTTCCCGGCCGGGCCAGACGCCCGAGCCTGAGGAAGAGCTCCGCCCACGCCTCCGGCAGCGCCGCCGCATCCCGGGCGATGGTTCCTTCGTCTCCGCGCACGAAGGGGCCGGTCCGTCCTCCTTCCCCCCTCTGGGCCACATTCCGGAGCGTGGCTTCGGCGAGCGGCAGGAGCCCACGACCCGGCAGGGCGATGCCAGCCTCCGCCAGGAGCCGGGCCGCCTCGAGCCACAGGGTCGCGGCGTGACCCGAGGTCAGCACCGCGCAGGCATGGTAGAGGGCCTTGCGCTCGGCCGGAAGCCCAAAGGGCAGGAAGCCCAGGTCCTCGAAGGCCTGCCGGATGGGATCGGGCACCGCACCGGTCAGGGCAAGGGGAGTGCCCCGCCAGTCGGTGGGCTCGCCGGAGAAGCTGGTCAGCGGGTGGGCACAGGGGACCTCCGGCAGGTGCAGGCTTCCGCTCATATGAACGCAGCGCCCCGGGAACCGGTCTGCCTGCTCGCGGATGGCATGGTCCGGCACGGCCAGGAGCACCAGACCCTCGGGCCGCTCCCCATGGGCCAGGAGCCTCGTCCGGGCACCCCAGGCGGAAGCCAGGGCCCTGCCCGCCTGTCCGCGGCCAAGGATGGAAAAGTCGGGAGTCATGCTGAGAGTGTGCCCGAACCAGAGCACAATGACTGCCCATGGAATGGTCTCTTCCCCCCGAGGTGCCCTGGCCGCAGTTCCTGCGGATGCTCCGGCACCCCTCGCCGCCGAGGGGATGGCTGGAAGCGGCGGCCGAGCTCAGCGATGTCCAGAAGCGCCCCCTTCTGCTCCGCTGGATCGCCCAGCACCGCAAGACACCAGAGGTCCTGAGGCTCCGCCTCCTGGTCCGCCTCCCCTGGCGGCCCCTGGCGGCCATCGCCGAAGATCCTGCCGCCCACCCCAAGGCCCGTTCTGTGGCCGTCGAGCGGCTCCAGGTCATGTGGGGCGGCATGAGCATGGGGGAGCGGCGGAGCTTTGCGTACCAGGCCCCGAGGTCCATGTGGCCCCTGGTCTGGAAGGTCCGAAGCTCCGGCGTGATCCTGGCCTTCCTGCAGCACCCCAAGCTCGGCAGCGAACAGCTCGTGGCCCTCATTCAGCCCCCCGTGCTGCCCACCCACCTGGATGCCCTCGTGCGCTCCAAGTGGCGGGAGGTCCAGCCCGTGGCCCACCAGGTGCTCTGGGCCGCCGACCGGACCTTCAGCCATCCGGAGGGTGCCCTGGTGCTGGGGCACGCGGCCCCCTGGATCAAGGCCTTACCCATGGAGGAGCGGCTGATCGCCGCCGCACGGCTGACCCATCCGCCCCTGCGCCGGATGACCCGGGCCTGGGCCTTGCCGGAGGTGGATCCCGAGGAGTAAGCCCCAGCCGCATCCTCATGAACCGCGCCAAGGCCATCCCCACAGGATCCCTCAGCTACCTGGATTCTTTGTATCGCGACCTCACGGGGTCCCGGGGAGTGCATCGGACAAGAGAGCGGAGAGCTGCTTGGAGAGCTGAAGCACGCTGAAGGGCTTGGTGATGAGGTGGCAGCTCGTCTCCGACACGCCTTTCAGGTTGATCTGGTCCAGGGTGTAGCCAGACATGAACAGGGTCTTCATTGACGGCTGGAGTGGTTCGATCCGGTCCCGGAGTTCACTCCCGCTCATCTCCGGCATTACGACATCCGTGAGGAGCAGGTTGATCCGGTTCCCGGGCTCTGCCGCGAGCGCGAGGGCATGGTTGGGCGAGTCCGCCATCAGGACCTGGTAGCCCATCTTGGTGATGATGCGCACGAGGACGTTGCGGAGCGATTCGTCGTCCTCCACCACCAGGATCGTGCCGGCTCCCATCATGACGGGAGCGCATACCTCCTCACGCGGCTTCTCGCCAACGCCCAGGTGGGCCGGAAGGTAGACCTTGAAGGCCGTCCCTTGCCCTAGGAGGCTCTGGACATCGATGAACCCTTGGTTCTGCTGCACGATCCCGAAGACGGTGGAAAGGCCGAGCCCGGTGCCTTTGCCTTCCGCCTTGGTCGTGAAGAAGGGCTCGAAGATTCTGGAAAGGGTGCCTTCGTCCATGCCTGTTCCCGTATCGGTGACGGCGATCAGGACATAGGGGCCCGGTACCGCGGTCAGGTGGACCTCGCAGAAGGCGGCATCGAGGGTGGCATTGGCGGTCTCGAGGATGACCTGCCCGCCACGGGGCATCGCATCCCGGGCATTGACCACC
>CAYZND010000375.1:0-3674 GCA_964479495.1 uncultured Mesoterricola sp. | reverse complement strand
GCCAGACCGTGACCTATGGGTTCGTGGATCCCCAGGAAGGGGCTGAAGGCGGCGAGGGCAATGACGCAGCCCATCGGACCCTGAAGAACCCCCTGGGCGAGGAATACTCCCTCATGCGGGGCACCCTTCTGAGGGACCTGCGGGAGACCGCCCTCCTGAACCTGGATCGTGGAGCCCGGGAAGTGCGCCTCTTCGAGATCGCGCCCGTTTTCGTGGCCCAACCCCAGGATCCGGACACCCCCATTCGGGAGCAGTGGACCCTGGCGATGGTCTGGGCCGGCGAGACCGGCGGTGAAGACCCCCTCACGCCCGTACGGAAGATCGCAGCGCCGGAAGGCAAGAGCCATCTCATCGGCGTGCTGAAGTCCCTGGGGGTCCCGGAGGCCTCCATCCGGGCCTTCGAGCGCTGGACCTTCGACCGGGTCATGGGGGGCGTCAAGGACCAGCTGGGCTGGCAGTTCGAGGTCCCCCTCGAGGCGATCCCGGACATGGCGGAGCGGGTCATTCCTGCCTTTGCAGCCTTCAGCCGCTTCCCTTCCGTGGAACGGGACCTGTCGCTGCTGGTTGGACTGGAGCAAGGGTATCGTCCCCTGGCCGAGGCCATGGGTGCTGAAGTCCAGCGAGTCGCTGGAGAGGCCTTCCAGGCTCTCCGCTGCGTGGATGTCTTCCGGCACAAGAGCCTGCCGGAGGGCCGGCAGGCCTGGCTGCTTCGCCTGCGCTTCCAGCATCCCGCCCGGACCCTGACCAGCGAGGAGGTGGACGGGTGGGTGGCCGCGGGGCTCGAGGCCGTCCGGCCCCTCGGGGCTGAGTTGCGTGGATAGAATGAGGGTCGTGAGGCCCCCATGGATCTGCTGAAACAACTGGAAGGGAAACTGCAGGCGCTCGTGCAGCAGCGCAACCAGCTCCGGGAGGAGGTGGAGCGCCTGAAAGGTGAACGGGGCACCGTGGACGAGGAACTCCACGGGCTCCGGCGCCGGCTGGAGGACCTCCAGTCCGAGCGCAATGCCCTGGTGAAGGAGCGGGATCAGGTGAAGACCCAAATTGAAGGCATCATCAAGACACTTGAGGACTTGGCGTGAGCGGTGTCGTCCACGGCGCCCCCCTCCAGCCCGGCGAAGTCTGGCTGGACGTCCTGGGGCGCTCCCTCCGGATCCACTGTTCCACGGACGAAGGCACCCTGATCCGGGCCAAGGCACTTCTGGAGCACACCTTCCGCGACATGGAGCGTGCCTATGAGCTAAGATGGGGTTGCCCTCCATCGGCCCTGGACACATCGACCTGGATGCTGATGGGAGCCCTGAACCTCGCGCACCAAGTCGCGCGCATGGAGCAGGAAGCCAGCCAGCAAACCCTTGACCTGGAACAGACTCTGACGAAGCTGCTCGATGACGTTCCGGATGAAACTCCCGCCCCCGGTCCCCTCTTCGGAGGACAGGAATAATCCTGGCCGGGAACGGAATCTGATCCCTGCGAGGCCCGTGAGTCGGCCGAGCGCTTGTTCCGTAAAACTGCCAGGGCGGCCTTCCCCCGGGCATTGTGCGCGCCGCGCGACGGAGCGCCTTAAACCGGGTATCTGACTGCCCCCCTATACACTTAGGGAACACGGCAAGCCACCACGACTGAGCGGGGATCACTGATTTCAGGGACATGCGGCTGGCACTCATTCGGAGAGCCGCCATGAACCTGCTTGTGATTCTGATTCTGCTCTGCCTGCTCGTTGCAGCCGTCGTGTTCGCCTTCCTTCAGATGAAGAAGGCCCAGCAGGCGGTGGTCGATGTCTCCCAGGCCATGGCCAAGGCCGAGGGGGACCTGAAGGCCCAGCGCGAGCTGATCATCCAGGAAGCCGAGAAGGAGTCCGAACGGCTGCGGGAGCAGGGGCAGCGGGAGGCGGATGCCCTGCGCAAGGAGGCCGAGCTCAAGGCCAAGGAACAGGCCCTCCAGGCCCGTCAGGAAGCGGAAAAGCTCGTCAACGAGCGCATGGCCAATCTCGACAAGCAGGGCCAGCGCGTGCAGCAGAAAGAGGACACCCTGGACAAGAAGCTGACCCAGGTGGACCAGAAGACCAAGGAGCTGGACCTCAAGACCGAGAAGCGGAAGGCGGAGATCGAGAAGCTGGAAGCCCAGCAGGTCGAGGTCAAGAGCCTGGTGGAGCAGCAGGCCCTCAAGCTCGAGGAACTGTCCGGTCTCTCCCGGGAGCAGGCCAAAGCGGAGATCATCGGCCAGCTGGAATACACCGCCAAGATGGACGCCGCCAAGCTCATCCGCCGCCTGGAGGACGAGGCCGTGGAGGAAGCCCAGAAAAAGGCCCGCTGGACCATCAGCGCGGCCATCCAGCGAGTGGCCTCCGACGTGGTGGCGGAGACGGCCGTGAGCTCCGTGCAGCTGCCTTCCGACGACCTGAAAGGGCGCATCATCGGCCGCGAGGGTCGCAACATCCGGGCCCTGGAGAAGGCCACGGGCTGCGACCTCATCGTGGATGACACCCCGGAGACCATCGTGGTCTCCAGTTTTGATCCGATCCGCCGCGAGGTGGCCCGCCAGGCCATCCTCAAGCTGCTGGCCGACGGGCGCATCCACCCGGCCCGCATCGAGGAAGTGGTTGAGAAGACCAAGATCGACATGGACCAGCACCTGAAGGACCTGGGCGAGGCCACGGCCATCGCCCTGGGCTTCCCGGACGTCCACCCCAAGCTCCACAAGCTCATCGGGCGCCTCAACTACCGCACCTCCTATGGCCAGAACGTGCTGGAGCACACGAAGGAGGTCGCCCACATCGCCGAGTACATGGCGGCGGAGCTGGGCGCGGACCAGCGGCTGGCGCGGCGCGCGGGCCTCTTCCACGACATTGGCAAGGCCATCGACCGCGAGGTGGAAGGCACCCACATCGACATCGGCATGGACCTCCTCAAGCGCTTCGGCGAGAAGGAGGACGTCATCCACGCCATGAGCTGCCACCACGGAGACCATGAGCCCCGTACCGTGGAGGCCATGCTCATCACCGCCGCGGATGCCCTCAGCGCCGCCCGGCCCGGGGCTCGCCGAGAGATGCTGGAGACCTACGTCAAGCGCCTGGAGCAGCTGGAAGCCATCGCCAACAGCTACAAGGGCGTGCAGAAGAGCTTCGCCATGCAGGCGGGCCGCGAGATCCGCATCATGGTCGATGCGGGCCAGGTGAACGACGACCAGGCCTTCTGGTTGGCCAAGGACGTCACCAAGCGCATCGAGGGCGAGATGCAGTACCCCGGCCAGATCAAGGTCACCGTCATGCGCGAGACGCGGGCGGTGGAGTTCGCCCGCTGACCTGGATCTTCAGGACCAGCCGTAGGCCGTGAGCAGGAAGAGGGCGCCAAACACATAGGACGCTGCGATCCGGACCCGATTGCCCTCGAACCGCTCACCGTTGTCCACCAGCTCCTTCACCCGCGAGTCCAGGTCCACGTTGCGCTGGAGCATGCAGGGCTTGGAGGCCAGGGACTGGCTGTCCGTGAGTGAGAAGCCCACCACCAGATAGAGAATCCCCACGATGAAGCAGTTCAGGGAAGGGTGGTAGGGCACGAAGAGCAGGGAGAGCCCCGTCATGACCAGGGTAAGGGCCACACCACCCGACAGGTAGGCCAGCAGGGACAGGATCGTTCGCTTCATGGCGGAACCATCGATGAGACGTCACCGGTGAC
>CAYZND010000374.1:0-3754 GCA_964479495.1 uncultured Mesoterricola sp. | reverse complement strand
CCGTTGCTCGGCCCGTTCCGGATTGGAGAGGGCGTTCTCGATGAGCCATCGGGCGGTCTCTTCCCGGGTCAGGTGGCCGTCCAGGTATTGCCGGGCCGCTTCGTTGCTGGCGTAGCTCAGCCCTTCCACCGCGCTCCGGATCGCTGTGTAGCGCTCCATCTCCGAGGTGTCCAGACCCGCCAGGGGGAAGAGCACATCCCGCTCGAAGCGGGCCCGCTCCGTCTCGGGGAATGCCATCGCGATACCGAAGTTGGCCGTGCCTTCCGCGATGAGGGACTGGGGGCAGAACAGGGGGTAGATGGTGAACTCCAGCCACTGCCGCTGCTTCACCAGGTGGGTCTCCAGGAGGGCGTTGTACACATGGTGGCCCGGGTAGCCCTCATGGCTGGCGAGGTCGGTGGCACGGTCGATGTAGATCGGCAGGTCCGTGTTCATCTGGATCACGCTGTAGGCGCCGCCCTTGAACCAGTTGTAGCCGCTCCACGGCTTGTCGGTGACGTACTCGAGGGTGCAGTTCTCCTCATCTGGAAGCGCGATCCACTTCGCCGTGCGGGCCCGGCTCTCGGCCATGGCCGCCGAGAACACGGCGTGCAGCCGCTCCTTGGGGATCACGAACCGGCTCATGTAGGCGTGATAGCGCTCGGCCACCGTACCGGTGCCCGGCAGCAGCTCGGCCAGGGTCTCAAGGGCTTTCTGGAAATGGGCCACCGGAACCACCGGTGCCACGGCGTCATAGAGGAGCGTGGACTCCTCGTCGAAGGCAAAGCGCAGGCCGGCGTTCATGTCGACCCGCGCCACCAGGGAGCGCATCTGCTTCGCCAGGAAGGTCCGGCGCAGGCGAAGCGCGTGGTCCAGGGTCGAGTCGGGGATGCCCTCGAGGCCTTCGAGCACGGCCACGGCCTGGCGCCGGATCGCGCCAAGATCCTCGGCCTTTGCCTCCGCTTCCGCCTTCCACGCGTCGGGACCATAGTAGGCATCCACGTAGCCCTCCTCGTGGCAGCCCAGCGCCAGGGCGAGCTTCACATAATGGATGGCCAGTTGGTCGAGGGCGTCGTTCCGGTTCATCCGAACAGTCTAGGAGCGTGTCCAAGTAAGCGGAAGGAACCGCGTTGAGGGCAAAGGGGCTGGAGGCAAGGCGGAGGGCGCAGCGCGGTGCGGGCACACCGTGCAAGCCCGACAACGCGGCATACAAGCCCTTTGCTCTCAACCCTTCGGGCTGGGGCGTCGGGCCACGCAGCTCTTCGTCAGGCTCGTCGAAGGTAGTACCTGCTACCTCCTCCTCGCCTTCCTTGATCTGCTCGCCCGGCGCTCCAGCGCGGCCCTTCCCATTACTTGGACACGCTCCTAGGGGTGTCGCGGGAGGCCCGGAAGGAAAAGAGCCCGGAGACGTGTGTCTCCGGGCTCCAGAAGATCCTGGGATCCCTACTTGACGTTCAGCGCCGCCAGGGCGATGGAGTAGAGCTTGGTGAGGCTGCTGTCGCCGCGGGAGGAGAGGACACACGGCGCATTGGCACCGGCCACCATGGCGGCCTGCTCGCAGCCGCAGAGCTTGGTGTTGGTCTTGTAGAAGACGTTGCCGGCGTCGATGTTGGGCCAGATGAGGCCGTCGGCGTCGCCCGCCACGGGGCTCTTCACGCCCTTGGTGTCGGCGCTCTCCTTGTCCACGGCCACGTCCAGGGCCATGGGGCCGTCCACGAAGGCGCCCTTGATCTGGCCGCGGTCGGCCATCTTGGAGATCACGGCGGCGTCCATGGTGGGCTGCACCTTCTCGCTCACCTGCTCCGTGGCGCAGACCAGGGCGATCTTGGGCTTCTCGATGCCCAGGGACTGCACCACCTGGATCACGTAGTTGGTGATGGCGATCTTCTGGCTCAGGTCGGGGTAGGTGAGCACGGCGGCGTCGGAGCTGACCAGCAGCTTGTGGTAGTTGGGGTTCTCCAGCACGGTGATGTGGGAGAGCACGGCGCCGGGGCTCATGAGGCCGTGCTCCTTGTTTAGGATGGCCTTCATGTACTTGTCCGTGCTGACCAGGCCCTTCATGAGGATCTGGGCGTGGCCGCTGCGGATGAGCTCCACGGCCTTGGTGGCGGCCTTGCCGTCGTTGGGCTCGTGGATGATCTCGAAGTCGGCGGCGTTGAGCTTCATCTCGCCCAGGATCGTCTTGATGGTGGCCTCGTCGCCCACGAGGGTGGCGTCGATGATCCCCTTCTCCCGGGCCTCGTTCACGGCTTCGATGGTGTGCGAGTCGTTGGCGAAGGCGGCCACGAGGCGCCGCTTGGGCTTGCTCTTCACGGCGTCGAGGAGCTGGTCAAGCTTGGTGATGGGCATGGAATCCCCCTGGATGAGCGTTGATGGCGAGGCGTTCAAGGCAAGGCCCCATTTTATCCAGGGGGTTTCGTCCTCATTCCGGGCCTGTGCGGCAGGTCCCAGGGCTTGTGATGGAAATCAACAAGCCCCGTGGTGGGGGAGGCGGGCAGGAACGACCACCACCAAGACGCTAAGACGCAAAGCAAAGAGAAGGGGCAGAGGGTGCATGAAGACAGGGTTTGGCCGGGTGGGGATGGTTGGCTTTCTTCCCTTCTGTCTTGGTGTCTTTGCGCTTGCGTGGTTCAGCCAGCCTGGCGCTTCAATCCACATCGTGCGTCGCCACGTGGCTGTGCCGCCGAAGCATGTGATCCAGGCTGGCCCCTGCGGGGACCATGGGGTAGACGCTCAGCTCCTGCTCCACCTGGAACTCGATGAGGAAGGGGCCTTCCGCTTCGCGGGCCTGGCGGATGGCGGCAGCGACTCCGGCACGCTCCTGCACGCGCACGGCAGGGATGCCGAAGGCGTCGGCGAGCTTGACGAAGTCGGGGTTGGCCATGGTCACGGCGGCGTAGCGGCGCTCGCAGAAGAACTCCTGGAGCTGGCGCACCATTCCCAGGTAGCCGTTGTTGATGACGGCGATGTTGAGCTTGATGCCTTCCTGCACCAGGGTCATGAGCTCCTGGACGTTCATCTGGAAGCCGCCGTCGCCCACCACGACCCAGACCTCGCGATCAGGACAGGCCAGCTTGGCACCGATGGCGGCGGGCAGGGCGAAGCCCATGGTGCCCAGGCCGCCCGAGGTGATGAGGCCGTTCTCCATCTCGTGCCGGTAGTACTGGGCCTCCCACATCTGGTTCTGGCCCACGTCGGTCACCATGAGGGCCCTGCCGCCGGTGGCCTGCCAGAGCTCGTGGATGACCTGGGGAGCCCGCAGGATGCCATCGTCCTCCAGGATGGCCTCAGCCCGTGCGTGGCTGCGCAGCTGGGCCAGGCGCTCGAGCCAGGCCTCATGGCGCAGGGGCTCCAGGTCCGGCAGCAAGGCCTTCAGCACTTCGCGGAGGTCCGCCAGGATGGGCAGGTCCACGGGGACGTTCTTGTGGAGCTCGCTGGCATCCACCTCCACGTGGATCTTCCGGGCCTGGGGGGCGAAGGCCTTCACATCGCCGGTGACGCGGTCGTCGAAGCGCATGCCGAAGGCTAGGAGCAGGTCTGCCTCCTGGATGGCCTGGTTGGCCCAGGCCTCGCCGTGCATGCCCATCATGCCCAGGTTGAGGGGGTGACTGGCGGGCACCGCGCCGATGCCCAGCAGGGTCGTGGCGATGGGCGTCGCGGTGCGCTCGGCGAAGGCCACCACCTCCCGGGCGGCACCGGACAGGATGACGCCGTGGCCGGCGAGAATGAGGGGGCGCTTCGCCCCTTGGATCATGTCCAGGGCCCGGTCCAGGAG
>CAYZND010000373.1:0-3783 GCA_964479495.1 uncultured Mesoterricola sp. | reverse complement strand
ACGCTGCACGATGGCGACCGCATCGCCTGCGGGTCCTACGGCATCCGGGTCTGGCACGTGCCGGGCCACTGCCCCGACCACCTGGCCTTCCTGGTGGAGGAGACCGCCGCGGGCCTCACGGGGGACCTGCTGTTCGTGGGCAAGATCGGCGGCACCGGCTCCGAAGCCGATGCTTGTGTGGAGTGGCAGAGCCTCCAGCGTCTCCTTAGGGACTGGCCCGCCCAGGCGACCATCTGGCCGGGCCACGACTATGGGGCCCGCCCCAGCTCCACCTTGGAGTGGGAACGACGGTTCAACCCGTTCCTGCAGTGCCCGGACCTCGCGACCTTTCTGGCTCTGAAGGGCGACTGGGCTTCCTTCAAGGCCCGCCACGGGCTGAAGTGACTAGCGCCCTTCCCGCTTCCGTTGGCGGTGCTGGCGGACCTTGATGAGGTTCCCGCATTCCGCCGCGTCGCACCAGCGGCGGGACAGGTTGCGGCTCTCATCGTAGATGACCCAACCACAGTCGGGGTTCGCGCAGACCTTCACCCGGGCCGGGTCCCCCTCGGCCAGCAGGTGCGCGAAGGAAGCAGCGATCTCCCCGAGCAGGCGGCGCATGCCCGTGGCGACGGGAAGGGTGACGAGACGCCGTCGGCCCGTCCCGCTCTGGAACTGACGGAAGACCGGAGCCGCCTCCAGCAGGTCATTCAGAGCGGCCACCCCTTCGGTGGGCAGGGGCTCTCCGGCGCGGAAGGCGTCCAGCAGCCTCCGCATGAGGAATCGCAGATGGCGAAGCTCCTCCCGTTCCCGGGGACTCGGCAGACGGTCCGCTCCCCAGCCGGCCTTCTCCAGGAACCCCTTCAGCCACGTGTCGTTGCCCAGACGATCCTCCTGCGCCCCGCTGCCCCGATGGTCATGCCAGTCGGAGTTGATGAGCTGGATCCAAAGTGCGTCCATGACCCCCCGTAACAGATGAAACCACCTATTGACTATTTCACACCGGCCGTCCATCCTGAAGTGGTAATAGCCATATTTTGTTTTTGACTATTACATCCTGCCAAAGGAGGCGAACATGGCGCTCACGATCCAAGCCTGGGCGGAGAACCGGGGGTATCAGGTCGCCTGGGGCTCCCAGGCCTGTATCACCGAGGCGAAGGAGGACCTATGGGGGCGGATCCAGCGTGGTGAGTTCGATCCGGACTTCTGCGCATCCGAACTGGATGGGCTGGCGAAGCTGGAATCCCTTCCCACAGGAATGACAGTGGTCATGGTGGCCCTGCCCCGTCCTGCGCATCGGTTGGGCTTCGACCTGGCGGAGGTGGGCGGCGGGCGCCTGGACGCCATCCTTCCACCCACCTACCTGCGCTATCAGGCAACCATCGAGGAGGTGCGGCAGGACCTGGAGCGCAACGGGCTACCGGGAGCGCGGGTGGAGCATCTGCACGGCCCCTGCAAGGCCCTGGCCACCCGGATCGGCTTGGCGCGCTACGGCCGGAACAACCTCGCCTATGTGGAGGGCATGGGCAGCTACCTGCAGCTCTGTGCCTTCCTAACGGATGCCCCTCTCCCCGAAGGTTCGCGATCCGAAGACCCGGCACTGCTGCCGCAGTGCCAGGACTGTGAACGGTGCAGCAAGGCTTGCCCCACGGGTGCCATCACCCGGGAACGGGTCCTGCTGAGGGGTGAGCGTTGCCTCACCCACATCAACGAGGGTTCCAGGGACTGGCCCGCGTGGGCCTCGAACCAACGCCACCACAGCCTGATCGGCTGCCTCCTCTGCCAGAAGGCCTGCCCGGCCAATGCCAGTCTTCCCACGGAGGATACAGGCTTGTGCTTCTCCGCCCGAGAGACGGCAGCCCTGGCCGCCTGGCCAGAGCCGCTGCCTCCCAGCCTGGAGGACGGGGTGCGCAGGAAGCTCGCCTGGCTCGGCCAGCCGAGCCTCTACCCCGTACTTGGCCGCAACCTCGCGGCCCTCCTCAGCGCCCGATCCAGGGCTTCATCAGTGCCCGCACCGAGCGGTTCATTTCCAGCATGAAGTCCGAGGCGTACTTGCGCAGGAAGACGCGCTGCCCGGCGTTCGTCGCTTCACTGGACACACTGGCCTGTTCTGTCTCCATGGCTGCAAACTCCTCGGGAGCCAGATGCCGGTAGGCATTCTGGAAGACGATCAGCTCCTCCGGATAGCGGGGAGGCTGGGGTCGCTGCCGCTGCCCCTCCGTGGGCACGCCGAAGCACACCATGGCGATGGGGAAGGTGAACTCGGGCAGCTTCAGCAGTTCGCGGTGGATCTCCGCGTTCTCCATGATGTCGCCGATGTAGCAGGAGCCCAGCCCCTGCGCCTCCGCCGCCACCACCGCCGACTGTGCGGCGATGAGGGCGTCACTGACAGCGAGCATCAGGTCGCCTTCCTGGGGCGTACGGAACGGTGTGCCCGTGCGACGGCAGAGTCCCTCGACATCGGAGTGCTGGAAGAAGTCGAACCAGCGTTGGTAGTCCGCCAGGAACAGCAGCACCAGGGGCGCCTTGGCGATGAAGGGCTGGTGGTCGCAGGTGACGGCGAGACGGTCCTTGAGGACCTGGTCCTCGATCTCCAGGATGCTGTAGAGCATCATGTTCCCGGCCGTGGGAGCCCGCAGGGCGGCGCGGATGATGGCATCCCGCTGCTCGCGGGAGAGGGGCGTCGGCTCATAGGCCCGCACCGACTTGCGACGCTCAAGGAGGCTCAGGGTCTCGTTCATGATTGGCTCCTGGGTGGTTCCCGTCAGCTGCTGTAATCGACCTTCACCTGCCTGCGT
The DNA here is from genome assembly GCA_964479495.1 of uncultured Mesoterricola sp. GTDB lineage: Bacteria > Acidobacteriota > Holophagae > Holophagales > Holophagaceae > UBA1801. Next base: position 1,009 of record CAYZND010000373.1, on the reverse strand, counting down.
TTACCGTGCCGCTCCACGGCCAGCTCGAGGAGTCGCGTCAGCAGGTCTGCATAGGGCAGCCCCGAGGCCTCCCAGAGCCGCGGATACATGCTGATGGGCGTGAAACCTGGGATCGTGTTCACCTCGTTCAGGAACACGCCCTCGGGAGCATTGTGGGTGACGAAGAAGTCCACGCGGGCCATGCCTTCGCACTCCAGGGCCTGGAAGGCGGCCACCGCGAGCCTCCGCACGCACTCCGAGGTCTCCGGCGAGAGCCGCGCGGGGATGATCAGCTCCGCGCCATGCTCATCCACGTACTTCGCGGTGTAGTCGTAGAAGTCATGGGTCGGGGCGATCTCCCCCACGACGCTCGCCTCGGGAGCATCGTTGCCCAGCACCGCGCACTCGATCTCCTGGCCGATGCGGGCCTGCTCCATCAGCACCTTGAGGTCGTACTGGAAGGCGTCCCGGAGGGCCGCCATCGCCTCCCCCCGGTGCTTGACCTTGTGCACCCCCACGGAGGAGCCGCAGTTGGCCGGCTTCACGAAGTAGGGGTATCCCAGCTCCAGTTCCGCACGTTCCACGGCTTCGGCCTCGTGGCCCCGGCGGACCGCGAAGTAGAGTCCGACCGGGAGCCCCGCATCCCTCAGCAGGCGCTTGGCCACGTCCTTGTCCATGCCGATGGCGGAACCCAGCACGCCCGCTCCGACATAGGGCACATCGGCCAGCTCGAAGAGGCCCTGCAGCTTGCCATCCTCACCGTTGGTCCCGTGCACCAAGGGAAGCACCACGTCGAAGGGCAGCGTCTCGCCAGGACGGGAGGCATCGATCAGCTCGCCCCGCGACCGCGAGGCCGGCAGGAAGACTTCGCCCCGCGCATTCTCGATGAGCGCCTTCCGGGTCTCCGCCAGGCCCGGCATGTGCCCCATGGGCGCCTCCAGGAGCGCCTGGGTCTCTCCGGGCAGGAGCCAGCGTCCCTGCCGGTCGATGCCCACGATCAGCGGCTCGAAGCGCTCCTTGTCCAGGGCCC
>CAYZND010000372.1:3474-3789 GCA_964479495.1 uncultured Mesoterricola sp. | reverse complement strand
ATCCAGAGGGGCACGCCGCCGGACTTGAGCACCCGGAAATCCCGGGCAAGGTTCGAGCGCTGGTTGCGGGTCCTCAGGAGGGCTCGCTCCAGGGTCCGCACATCCTCCCGCCGGAGCTGGTTGCGGAAGTCCTCATAGTCCGGCGCGGCTTCGGTGGGCTCCAGGCCGAAGATGTGGAACGTCTCCTCCGACCACTCGAAGCGGCGCGTGGCGGGATCGAAGGCCCAGTTGCCCAGGTGGGCCAGCCGCTGGAACTCCTCCAGGTGCGACTGCCGCTCCCAGAGCTGGGCCAGCATGGCGTTGAAGGCGTCCACC
>CAYZND010000372.1:0-3464 GCA_964479495.1 uncultured Mesoterricola sp. | reverse complement strand
CTTCATCCTTGGACTCCCGGACTACGCAGCGGTCGATGCTCTGGCGGGCGGCGATGCGGCGGGCGGTCTCTGTCAGGTGGGCGATGGGCTCCGTCACCAATCGGCTGAGGCGGGCCGCCAGGAGCCAGGTGGCACCGCCGATGGCAGCGGCCACCAGCAGGCTCGCCGCCAGCAGCCAGAGCATTCGAGTCCTAAGTTCCCGGGTGTCGGCGCGAAGGGAGAGGGTGCCGAGGGGATCGCCATTGCGTTGCAGGGACCGGGACAGCAGCAGCGCGCTCTCCTGGTCGCTGGAGAGGGTGCCAGGACGAAGGTAGTGGGCCAGCACCGCCCCGGAGCGGTCCCGGATCGTGGCCTCGGCCACTCGCGCCTGGGTGCCCAGGCTGGCGATCAGCCGCTCAGCTTCCTTCGGCGTGCCCGAGGCGATGGCGGCGGCCACGCTGTCACCCATGACCTGGGACAGGACTTCCAGCTCCTGCCGGGCTTCGGTGTGGTAGCTGCGGATCTCGAGGACCGCGAAGGACACCACCGCCAGTGCCAGAGCCAGGCTCACCGAGAGCATCACCACCTGGATCAGCTTCCGTCGGAGGGAGTGCTGGTCCAGGAAGCTCATCGCGGGTCCCGCCTTGATCCCCGTTCGGTGCGGGGCGCCTCATCGGATGGGGGATGTGGCTGCGGTTGGGGTTCCTGACGCATGGCACCGGCGAAGGAGTAGGTCGAATCCGCGATCGATTCAAGAATTCCAACTGCCCGCGGAATGAATTATTAGCAACATGTTGGAATTTCAATAATTCAAATTGGGCTAACTCTACACTGGGCAAGACTGATCCAGTAGCGAAACCCCTGTTATTTTCTGCACAACATGCCGGGAAGAACGCGTAGCCACGGGCTTGTCCAGGGAATGGGCACCTGCAGTTGCCGATAGGTCAGATTCACAATAAGAAAAAACCGCGGAAGGCTGCAACAGGTTTGACAAGGTGTGCAAAGACCCTGGTCACAGGGCTCCGGTTGCGAGAAAAGGAAGGGTCGCTTTTGCACGGAGCCGCCCATGCGTCTGTTCACGTACGCCACCGCCGATGGACCCGCCCTTGGAGTGCTCCTGCCGGGGCGGGAGGACGCCTTCGCACCCGTGCCCGGGATCGACATGCTCGGGCTCATCGGTCTCGGCGAGGCGGGTCTGGCCATCGCCCGGGCCGCCCAGGCCGCCGGTCCGGCGCTGTCCCTGGATCCCTCCGGCCTGCTGGCGCCGATCCCGGAGCCTCGGCGCAACATCTTCTGCCTGGGCTGGAACTATGCGGACCACTCCAAGGAGGCGGCCCACCTGCGGGGCAAGGAGACCAAGCTCCCGGAACGCCCCGTCTTCTTCACGAAGCTCACGACCACGGCCAATGGCCCCTACAGCGATGTCCTCGTGGACCCGAAGGTCTCGGACCAGAACGACTGGGAGGTGGAGCTGGGCGTGGTGATCGGGAAGGGCGGCAAGGACATTCCCAGGTTGGAAGCCCTGGCGCATGTCTTCGGCTACCTGGTCGTCAACGACGTCTCCGCGCGGGATGTCCAGACCGCCCACGGCAAGCAGTTCTTCAAGGGGAAGAGTCTGGACGGCTACTGCCCCATGGGACCCTGGCTCGTGACGGCGGACGAGGTGCCCGATCCCCACGTCCTGGACCTCCGGTGCCGCGTGAACGGCGTGACCAAGCAGGAAGGGAACACCCGGGACCTCATCTTCGACATCCCGGCCATCCTGGAGTGGCTGTCCCTGGGGCTCACGCTCCTGCCAGGGGACATCATCGCCACGGGGACACCCTCCGGCGTGGGCTTCGCCCGAACCCCTCCGGAGTATCTCCAGCCCGGAGACGTGGTGGAGTGCGAGGTGGAGGGGCTCGGCTGCCTGCGGAACCGCATCGTCTCGGTGGGCTGAGGACATGGACTACCGGAGCATCCTGGAGGAGATCGCCGAAGAGGTCCGCCCCCTGCTGACCCAGGGGCAGGTGGCGGACTACATTCCCATGCTGGCGAAGGTGCCCCGCGAGCGCTTCGCCATGGCGGTGCAGACCGTGGAGGGCGAGTCCTTCACCGCGGGGCAAGCCGATGAGGTCTTCTCCATCCAGAGTGTCTCGAAGGTCTACACCCTGACCATGGCCCTGCGCGCCCTGGGCGAGCCGCTCTGGGAGCGGGTCCAGCGGGAGCCCTCCGGGGATCCCTTCAACTCCCTGGTGCTCCTGGAGCACGAGCAGGGGATCCCCCGCAATCCGTTCATCAATGCCGGCGCCCTCGTGGTCTCGGACATGCTGCTCTCCACCTTTGAACACCCAAGGGAGGAGCTGCTCCGCTTCGTGCAGGCCCGGGCCGGCAGCCAGGCCGTGGCGCCGGACGCGGAGGTGGAGGCCTCCGAAAAGGCCTGCGGCTTCCGCAATGCAGCCCTGGCGAACTTCCTCAAGAGCTTCGGCAACCTCCGCAACCCCGTGGAGGATGTCCTGGACTTCTACTACCACCAGTGCTCCTTCGCCATGACGTGCACCGACCTGGCCCGGAGCTTCCTGTTCCTGGCCAACGGGGGGCACTGTCCCTGGTCCGGCGAGCGGGTGCTCGATCCCAGCGCCACCAAGCGCATCAATGCCCTCATGCTCACCTGCGGCACGTACGACGCGGTTGGCGACTTCGTCTACCGGGTGGGCCTGCCCGCCAAGAGCGGCGTGGGGGGAGGCATCGCGGCCGTGATCCCGGGCCGTCTGGCGATTGCCGTCTGGTCCCCGGGCCTCAACGAGAAAGGCAACTCCCTGGCGGGCACCCAGGCCCTGGAGCTGTTCACGACGAAGACGCGGATGTCGATCTTCTAGGCCTGTCCGCAGTGTGCGCAGAGCTTCCAGCCGGCATGGATGGGATTGCCGCAGTGCTTACAGAAGCGACGCTGCACAGTTCCGCAGTAGGGACAGTAATGATAGGAGGAATTGAGCTGACGCCCGCATCCGGCGCAGCAGGTGGCGGCATACTCGCCCACCTCCAACACCCGACCGAGTTCCTCGAGGGTTGTCTGACCTCGACGCGCCTTGGCGATGCCATCTTCCATCAAGGTGCGCATTCCGCTTTCTTGCGCCGCGAGTCGGATATCTTCCTCGTTCGCTCCACGCAGGATCTGCTCACGCGTCCTGGAATCGGGAACCAGCGTCTCGAATACACCCAGGCGGCCTTGATACCCCATGTTCTGGCAATGTGGGCAGCCCTTCCCCCTTCTCCAATTCCCTTCCGACAAATCCATCGAAGACAGACCAAGATTGAGGAGGAAATCCGTTTCCGGAGGATGAAGTTCGCTGCATTCAGGGCAGACTCTGCGGACAAGGCGCTGAGCGATGATGCCGATGACTACGGATGCTACGAGGTATCTTGGCACTCCAATGTCCAGCAACCGGGTGATGCTGCTGGGGGCATCGTTGGTGTGGAGGGTGGTGAAAACCAGGTGCCCAGTC
>CAYZND010000371.1:2953-3795 GCA_964479495.1 uncultured Mesoterricola sp. | reverse complement strand
ATTCCACCCAGAGCGTCTGGATCGCCGCAGCGGATCGTGGGGAGGGGGGGTGGAAGGCCACGCTCTCGGAAGACCAGCGGACCCAAGGGGTTCTCCGCGTGAGTGTGACGGCGGGCGAGAACGACACCCTCCAGACGGGCTTCCGTGCGCTGGGCGAAACCCGCGGCTTCGAGCTCTTCACGGAAGAGGCCGTGGCGAAGACCGCTCGGGAAGCCGTTCGGATGGCGATCCAGGCCCTCTCCGCCCAGCCAGCGCCTGCGGGCACCTTCCCGGTGATTCTCTCGAGCCAGGCCGGGGGAACCATGATCCACGAGGCCTGCGGCCATGGACTGGAAGCGGACCTGGCCCTGGCGGGCATGAGTGCCTTCGCGGGCAAGCTGGGAACCAAGGTGGCCGCCGACGGTGTCACGATCATCGACGATGGCACCCTGCCCCATAAGCGCGGCTCCAGTGCCTGTGATGACGAAGGCCAGCCCGTGGAGCGGGTGGTGCTCATCGAGAACGGGATCCTGAAGGGCTACCTCCAGTCCAGGAAGACCGCCCGGCGCATGGGAGTGCCCCCAACGGGCAACGGTCGGAGGGAGAGCTACCGCCACCTGCCCATTCCCCGCATGAGGAACACGTTCCTGGCTCCCGGCTCCGAAACCCCGGAGAACATCCTCAAGGATCTGGATCAGGGCCTCCTGGTCCAACATATGGGTGGCGGCCAGGTGGACACCGTCACCGGCAACTTCGTCTTCCAGGTCACGGAAGGCTACTGGGTGGAGAAGGGCGAGGTGAAATACCCCGTCAAGAATGCCACCCTGAGCGGCTGTGGGCCGGATGTCCTGAAGCAGATCGTC
>CAYZND010000371.1:0-2943 GCA_964479495.1 uncultured Mesoterricola sp. | reverse complement strand
GTCCGGATCGCCGGGGACCTCGAGCACTTCGACATTGGCACCTGTGGCAAGGACGGACAGGGTGTGCCCGTATCCGATGCCCTGCCCACCATCCTCTGCCCCGCCCTGGTGGTGGGCGGCACCGCGGAGCCGCTCCCGGACGTCCTCTGATGGATGGGCAGATCGCCGTCCTTCAGGGCGACATCACCCGGCTGGCGGTGGATGCCATCGTCAACGCCGCCAACGCCAGCCTGCTGGGCGGTGGGGGGGTGGACGGCGCGATCCACCGGGCGGCGGGTCCGGAACTGACGGACCATTGCCGCAGCCTGGGGGGCTGCCCAACCGGCCAAGCCAAGCTGACACCGGGCTTCCGCCTGCCAGCCCGCCATGTCATCCATACGGTGGGACCGGTGTGGCATGGCGGCGATCACGGCGAAGACGAGCTGCTGGCTTCGTGCTACCGGGAATGCCTGCGCCTTGCTGCGGAGAACGGGCTGGCCTCCATCGCCTTTCCCGCCATCAGCACGGGCATCTACGGGTTTCCCCCCGAGCGCGCCGCCGCCATCGCCGTCCGGGAGATCCGCCGGTTCCTGACGGCCCATGACCGTGCCTTGCAGGTGACGCTTGTAGCCTATGATGGAACAAGCCTGCAGTGTCTGAACTCCGCCCTCAACCATCGATGAAGGTTCCCATGGCCGCTCGATTCCAGCTCCAGCTCGGCGACATCACTTCCATGAACGTGGAGGCCGTCGTCAATTCCAGCGATGTCACGCTCATGGACGGAGGTCCCGTGCATGCGGCGATCCATGGGGCCGCGGGCCCGGACCTGCTCGCGGAAGTCGCTGCCCTCCAAGGATGCCGGGTCGGCGAAGCCCGTCTCACGGCCGGTCATGGCCTGAACGCGCAGTACGTCATCCATACGGTGGCCCCCACCTGGACCTGGGGCAATGCCGCCGAAGAGCAGGCCCTGGCCAGCTGCTACCACAACTCGCTCGTGCTGGCGGCCAGCCAGAACATCCGGTCCCTGGCCTTCCCGAGCATCGGCTCGGGAAGGCAGCCCCAGATTCCCCTCGAGCGAGCCGCCCCCATCGCCATCAAGACCATTCTGGAGTTCCTGAACACCAGCATCCTCCCGGAGAAGGTGCAGCTCGTTTGCTTTGACGCGGCCACGTTCCAGGCCTACCAGCGCGCCCTGAAGGAGGCCCTGCCCTGATGTCGGACGCCCATCTGTTCCACCACTACCTCCCCTCGACGCTGGAAGAGCGGATCCAGGATGGGATCCGGCACGCCATGGGCCTCGGGACCGACGGGGCGGAGGCCTATGTCTCCGTGTCCCGAAGCCGAAAGGCCAAAGTGCAGAACGGCGCCCTGGAGGACCTCACCACGTCCAAGCGCGGCGGCCTGGGGGTTCGCGTGCTGCGGGAGGGGCGCACAGGTATCGCCACCACCACCGACCTGTCCCGGTCCGACTTCCGGGAACTCTTCCGGAACGCTTGGGAACTCGCCGCCCTTGGGGATGCCGATCCCTGGCTGCGCCAGGCGGAGCCATCGGGGCTGGACGACCTGCCAAGCCGCTTCGATGCGCGCACCGAAGAGCTGACCTCCGAGCAGCGGATCGAGCGGGCCATGCGTCTCGAGGCCGAGGCCCGCAAGGCATCCGCCAAGGTCGTGGCGGTCCGGGAATCGTCGTGGTCCGATGGCGTCGGCGCCACCCTGCTCCTCACCCAGAAGGGCGTGAGGGCCAGCGACTTCGGCACCACCTGCGCGGCCAGCATCGAGCTGGCGGTGCAGGAAGGCGAGGATCGGCAGGCCGCCTGGCACTGGGACATGGGGCGGCACCCTGAAGCCTTCAGCCTCCCGGCCATCGGGCAGGAGGCGGCCCGGAAGGGCGAGCGCAAGCTGAAGCCCGCCGCGCTGCCCGCGGGCAGGTACCCCGTGATCCTGCACCCCGAAGTGGCCGTGGACCTGCTGGGGCTGGTGGCCGGCATGCTCTCCGCGGAAGCGGTGCTCAAGCAGCGCAGCCTGTTCACGGGCAAGCTCGGACAGATCATCGCCTCGCCTCTGCTGACCCTCGTGGACGATGGCCGTCTGCCCAACGGGCTCGGCAGCGAGCCGTGGGATGGAGAGGGCCTGCCCACCCGCCGGAACGTGCTCATCGAGAAGGGCGAGCTGAGGACCTACCTCCACACCCTCAAGACGGCGGCGGAGATGGGCGTGGAACCCACGGGCACCGCGGGGCGGGGCCTTGGCAGTAATCCGGGCATCACCCTTTTCAACCTGTTCCCCGAGGCTGGCACCGCCTGCCCCGAGGACCTCTACCGGCAGGCTGGAAACGGCGTGCTCATCACGGAGATCATGGGCCTGCACACGGTGGATCCCGTCTCCGGCGACCTCAGCGTGGGTGCCAGCGGCATCCGCATCCGGGACGGCGTCCTGGCCGAATCCGTCGACAAGATGACCTTCGCCGGTAACCTGCGGGACTTCCTGACCCGCATCGCCGCACTGGGCAACGACCTCCACTGGTACGGCTCCAGCGCCGGCCTCAGCATCCTCCTCGAGGACATGGCCCTGGGCGGGGCCTGATCCTCCTTCGTCACGACAGAAAGGTGATAGATGTCCATCTCCATCGCTCGCGAATACCTTGCCTCTCCTCACCTGGAGCCTGAGCTCCGGAAGGACCTGGAGCCGATCCTGAAGGCCGCCGAAGCCGGCGACGCCGCGGCGCTCACCGAGCTCCAGGACCGCTTCTCCGAGCCCCTGGCCTTCGGTACGGGCGGACTGCGGGGGATCATGGCGGCGGGGCTGCGGCGCATGAACAAGCCCAACATCCGCCGGGCGACCCTCGGCGTGGCCGCCGTGGCGCAGATGCGGGCTCCCGGCCGGACCACCGCGCTCGTGGGCTACGACACGCGGCTGCAGTCCGATGTGTTCGCGCGGGAAGTGGCGCGCGTGCTCGCCGAAGCG
>CAYZND010000370.1:0-3796 GCA_964479495.1 uncultured Mesoterricola sp. | reverse complement strand
GAGGTCGGGCAGGGCGGTGCCTGCGCCCTGGATGCCATCCACCACGAAGGCCACATCCCGCTCTTTGCAGGCCTTGCCAAGGCGCGCCAGATCCAGCTTCAGCCCATCCTGGAAGCGGATCCAGGACACGGTGAGCACCCGCGCACCGGACTGGACGAAGCGGAGCAGCTTGCTCTCGGGATCGGCCTTGGCCGTCGGAGGGGTGGAGTCCCAGGCCTGGGCGCCGGATCGATGGCCCTCCCAGAGCGGGACCTCCACGAAGGAGATGCCCTTGGGCGCCAGGGCCTTCCAGGGCCAGGCATTGCTGGGGAACTCGCCCAGGGGGGCCACCACTTCGTCGCCGGCCTTCCAGGAGAACCCCTGGCAGACGGTCTGGAGACCCGCGGACGTGCTGGTGGTGAGGGAGATGTCCGCCGCGTCCGTGCCCAGGACCTTGGCCGCTTCCTCTCGCAGCGCTTGGGGGAGGCCGAGGAAGTCCTCGTTCCAGCGCAGGTCCCAGGGGCGGAACTCCTTGTTCAGGGTGTCCTGCATGGCCTTGGCCACCGACCGCGGCACGGGGCCGTCCGCACAGTGCATGAGCCAGAGGTGGTCCGGGTCCAGGTGGAAGAGACCAGGGTTGAGGGGCGGGACCATCATGCGGAAGGAGCCTTCATGAGGGCCTTGAGGCTCTCTGGGAAGAGGGGCTCCGTCAGATCCCGCACCGCCTGGGCGTACTGGCGGATCTCCCACTGGGCGTGGCTGTCCAGGCGCAGGTGGAGGAAGTGGGCCACGGCCTGGAGGCTGGCGGTCCAGTAGACCTCGGAGTAGAGGCCCAGGGGCAGCACGCACCGGGCCTGCTCCCGGCAGACCCCCAGGTCGATCAGCTTCTTGTACTGGGCCACGCTCTGGTGGCAGGCCTCAAGGAAGGCGTCCATGGCCGCTTTCCGGTTGGCTTCGTCGATCTCGCCCTCGGAGCCCTGCTTGTTCACCTTGGCCTGCTGGCGGAAGGAGCCCGGCACGAAGAACTCGTCCTCCCGGAACTCCACGTAGCGGCCGCTGATCTCGTTGAAGTCCGAGGCGATGCGGTGCTTCATCCACTGGCGGAAGACGAAGATGGGAGCCTTCACATGGAAGGTGAGGTAGGCGTGGCGGAAGGGGGCTGTGTGCTCGTGCTGGGCCAGGTAGCCCACCAGCTCGGCATCCTTGTCGTCGAAGGACTCCTTGCGCTTGCCGAAGGAGACCCGGGCGGCGTTCACCACCGTGAGGTCCGTGCCCATGTGGTCGATGAGGCGGACGAAGCCGCGGTCGAGGACGGGGATCTCGGGGTGGGACATGAGGGACTCCTGGCTTCCAGGGTAGATCAGAACACGTCCTCTTCCACCCGGTTCCGCCCCAGGCCCTTGGCGACGTACATCCCCCGGTCGGCCCGGGCCAGGAGATCGTCCACCCCCTCGCCCACACGGTAGATGGCGATCCCGAAACTGGCGGTGACGGGCAACGGGCTTTCCGGCGTGCCGGTCTGCACCTGCTCCGGCAGACGGGACCTCAGGCGCTCGGCCACCTTGCGGATCGTTCCGTGGTCCGAGCCGGGCAGCACCACCAGGAACTCCTCGCCTCCGAAGCGGCCCACCACGTCGTAGGGACGCAGGGTCTCCTTCAGCACCCGGGCCACCTGGCGCAGGACCTCGTCCCCGGCGGCGTGACCGAACCGGTCGTTCACCTGCTTGAAGTGGTCCACATCCAGCATGAGGCAGCCCAGGGGCTCGCCGCTCCGCCGGTGCCGCTCCATCTCCTCTTCCGTGCGCTGCAGGATGGAGCGCCGGTTCGGGAGCCCGGTGAGGGCGTCCGTGGTGGCGAGCGTCACCAGCTGCTCCCGGGCCTCCTTCAGGCGGGTGACCATCTGGCGGAACAGCACGATCAGGGAGGTCACGAGCAGGGCGATGGTCAGCACCGCCAGTATGAGGATGGTCTGGAGATTGGTCCGGAGCTTTCCCTGGAGTTCCCGGACATCAAAGGAGATGCTGATGCCTCCCCGGATGTCGCCCACCTGGTAGCCCTGCTTGGCATGGCAGGCCAGGCAGGAGGCCTCGGTCTTGAGGGGGCCCATGTAGCGGAAGTAGGTGCGATCCCCCATGGGTTCGATCCAGGACCGCTCCGGAGCTCCCCGCTCGAAGGTCTGAAGGGCCTGGATCTCTTCCGGATCCGGCCGGTTCGAGGGATTGAGGGGCTTCAGGCTGGTGATGTGAAAGGAATACCCAAGGTTCTTCTCGAGCATCTCGGACAGCTCTCGGGTCATCAAGGCCGGGTTTTTCTTTGTATAGACCTTGCCTGCAGTGTCCGTGATGTCCGGGTTCTCCAAGTAAGGGTTGGACACCATGCCCGCCGTCTTTTCCACGAAGACCCCACCATAGGAGGCGTTCCAGTGCCGCATGAGCACGATGTTCGCGAAGTCCCGCCTTCCTCGGTTGAGCATCTCCCCCTGGATCAGGCTGCGGTCCTTGAGGGCCATGCCCAGGAAGCCCCCGGTGACGATGAGGGCGGCGGCCAGGGAGGCGAACAAGATGAACAGCCGCAGGCTGCGGGTTTCCAGATGGGCGCTTGTGGGATTGGAGGGACGCATCATTTCTTCCTGCCTAACTTTACGTCGGAAAACGTGACCAAGCCGCTCTGTTCTGTGCACGGAATCCTGGGAGAATGAGGTGGCTTGGCAGGCGAGCCGGGGTCCGTCCATGGACTCGGTGCCGGGCTGCTGCCTCAGAGGAGACATCGACATGAAGTTCTTTATCGACACCGCCAACGTCAGCGAGATCAGGCGCATCAATGAGTGGGGCATCCTGGACGGCGTCACCACCAACCCCAGCCTCATCGCCAAGGAATCCGGCAAGCCCTTCGAGGCCATCATCGAGGAGATCTGCGCCATCGTGGACGGTCCCATCAGCGCCGAGGTCCTGAGCCTGGAAGCCCCCAAGATGATCGAGGAGGGCAGGAAACTGGCGAAGATCCACAGGAACGTGACCGTCAAGCTGCCCCTGATCCCCGAAGGGCTGAAGGCCTGCAAGGCCCTGTCCGCCGAGGGCATCAAGACCAACGTGACCCTCTGCTTCTCCGCCACCCAGGGCCTCATGGCCGCCAAGGCCGGCGCCACCTACGTGAGCCCCTTCATCGGCCGCCTGGATGACATCAACCTGGTGGGCATGGAGCTCATCGAGGAGCTGGTGGCCATCTTCCAGAACTACGACCTCCAGACCCAGGTGCTGGCCGCCTCCATCCGCGGCCCCCGCCACGTCACCGAGGCCGCCCTGGCCGGCGCCCACGTGGCCACCATCCCCACCAAGGTCTTCGACCAGATGATCGGCCATCCCCTGACCGACAAGGGCATCGAGCAGTTCCTGGCGGATTGGAAGAAGAGCGGGAGGTAGTCCATCACTGCTTCGGCGCGATGTGAGCCTCAATAGAGGCGAACAAGAAATCCGGTCGATAGACGTCCATCGGACGCATCGAATTAGGTTGGCGGCATCCAGCGACTGGCGTATAACGGGCGCCGGAGGTGTCCATGACCCCCGACGCCCGCGCCGAGCTGCTGCTGTCCTTCGCCCGTGGTCCCATGCTCCTGCGGGAGGCCCTGGAGACTTGCCCGGCCGAAGCCCTGGATTTCAAGCCGGGTCCCGGAAAATGGAGCATTCGGGACATCGCCTTCCACATGGCGGAAAGCGAGACGCATGCTTACTGCCGGGCGCGGTTCATCGTGGCCGAGCCCGGCGTGACCATCCTGCCCTACGACCAGGACCGCTGGACGGACAGCCTGGATCCGATGGCT
>CAYZND010000369.1:0-3811 GCA_964479495.1 uncultured Mesoterricola sp. | reverse complement strand
GTCGAAGATGAGCACCGCGCCGTGCTGAGTGCACAGCTCCCGGAGCCGGTGGAGGAAGGCGGGTTCCTGCACCAGGAGGCCGTTGTTGGCGGGGATGGGCTCGATGATGGCCGCGGCCAGCTCGGAACCATGCTTGGCGAAGGCCTGCTCCAGGCCATCGAAGTCGTCCAGGCTCACCACCACGGTGAGGTCCGCGAAGGCCTTGGGCACTCCGGCGCTGGTGGGCTCGCCGAAGGTGGCGAGGCCGCTGCCGGCCTTCACGAGCATGGCGTCGGCATGGCCGTGGTAGCAGCCCTCGAACTTGAGGATCCGGTCCCGGCGGGTGAAGCCCCGGGCCGCGCGGAGGGCCGACATGACGGCCTCGGTGCCGCTGGAGACGAAGCGCATCTTCTCCACGAAGGGCGACATCTGCTTGATGCGCCGGGCCAGGGCCAGCTCCCGCCGGGAGGGCGCGCCGAAGGTCAGGCCCTCCTGCATGGCCTCCTGCACCGCTGACAGCACGTCCGGATGGGCGTGGCCCAGGATGAGCGGGCCCCAGGACATGCACAGGTCCAGGTACTGCTTCTCCTCCTCGTCCACGAACCAGGCGCCGAAGGCCCGAGCAAAGAACTTGGGGGTGCCTCCCACGGCCTTGAAGGCCCGCACCGGCGAGGACACGCCCCCGGGGAAGTGTGAGAGGGCTTCCTGGTACAAGGATTCGTTGCTCATGGTTCCGGCTCGCTGCAAAAGAACTGCGGTTTCGTCCAGTGCATGGAAAGAGCCCCTGTGGGGGCTCTACTCCGGGATTCAATCGGTCAAGGTCATGAGTTGTTGAGAGTCGCAAGAAAGGTGTTCCATTCTACCCCCGCATTCAACCAACGCGTCTGCCTCGCTAGGAAAGCCACTGCTTCTGCAGGGCTTCGCGCCCCGCATAGGTCACGATCATGTCGCTGCCGGCCCGGCGCAGGCTGAGGAGCTGCTCCAGCATCAGCTGGTCCCCGTTCACCCAGCCCAGGCGCTCGGCGGCCTTCACGGCGCTGAACTCGCTGGACACGTGGTAGCTGGCGATGGGCGCGAGACAAAGCTCCCGCAGGCGCCAGACCAGGTCCAGGTTGTGGAGGCCGGGCTTCACCATCAGGATGTCCGCTCCTTCCTCCAGGTCCAGCAGGGCATCCTTGAGCCCCTCCCGGGCATTCCGCGGGTCCATCTGGTAGGTGCGCCGATCCCCGAACTTGGGGCTGCTGTCCGCCGCCTCCCGGAAGGGTCCGTAGTAGGCCCCGGCGTGCTTGATGGCGTAGGAGAGGATCACCGTGTTCTGGCAGTCCTCGTCGTCCAGCCGGGCCCGGATGGCCGCCACGCGACCGTCCATCATGTCCGAGGGAGCCACCACATCCGCCCCCGCCTGGGCATGGACCAGGGCCATCTCGGCCAGGAGCGCCACGCTCTCGTCGTTCCGGACCTCCCCGTCCTGCACGAGGCCGCAGTGGCCGTGGTCCGTGTAGGCGCAGAGGCACACGTCCGTCATCACGATCAGGTCCTGCCGGAAGCGCCGCTTGAGCTCCCGGACGACCCGGGGCACCACGCCCTCGGGGTCGTGGCTGTGCTCGGCCAGGGGGCTCTTGGTGTCCGGGACGCCGAAGAGCAGGACGGAGCGGAGCCCCAGCTTCAGGTCCACCTCCACCTGGCGGCAGGTCTCCTCGATCCCGGTGCGGGCGATGCCCGGCAGGGATTCGATGTTTGACGCACCCGAAGCGGCCTGGACGAAGTAGGGCTGGATCAGGTGCCGGGGCCGGAGGTCCGTCTCGGCCACCAAGTCTCTAAGGACGGGGGTGCGGCGCAGACGACGGGGTCGGATGAACATGGGCCCTCGGGGTGTCAAACATAGGAAGCCAACATACACCCAAGGGCCTCCGGTCTGGCAAGACAGGACTTGTGGGCCGGGAAACCCACGGCCTGGAAGGCTTCCGCCGTCCGCTCCCCCCAGGCGAAGCGCAGGAGCTCGGCACAGCGCGGACCCAGCAGCTCCGCCTGCAGCGGGCTCAGGGCCAGCACGGCCTCCAGGAGGGGCAAATCCGGGAGGGGGTCCTTGGCTTTTTCCGCGTGTGTGATCCAGGGCACAAGTGACCAGGGGGTCCCAGCCGCCACCTCCTCCAGGTAGCCTCGACTCCGCTCCCCCCGCACCAGGAGAAATCGGCCCCCGGCCGGAAAGGACGCGCGCAGGAGCGCCCACAGACCTTCCGCCCTGGGCTCCGCGCTCACCAGGACCTGCCGGTCGGCCAGCTCGGCGGCGGTCCCCTCGCCGGTCACCAGAAAGGGAATGCCCTCCGGCAATCCCGGCGTCCTTGCCCCGGCGGGGCTCAGGAGGATCACGCCATCCGGTCGCTCGACCGGGGCCGGCGTCCCGGTCGCGACGGCTTCCGTCAAGAACAGGGGGACCGGTTCCCAGCCGGACGCACGCACCACCCGGCTCAGGGGATCCTCCGGCCTGCGGGCCAGGCCCAGCCGCTTCACCACCCCAGCCCCCGGACGATCCGTGGCACCAGGTCTGCGTCCTGGTCGCCCGTCGCCTCGCACCAGCGGAGGCCTTCCTCCCCGGCAAAGGCGGCCCGGAGGCGAATCGTGCCATCGGAGCCCAGCTCCGCCAGCGCCCCCAGGGGCTGCTGGCAGCCCCCGCCGATGCCGGCCAGCACGGCCCGCTCCAGCCGCACACAGCGGGCCGTGGCGGGATCATGGACGCCGGCCAGCGCTTCGAGGAGGTACGGGCGATCCGCGCGCGTCTCCGCCAGCAGGGCCCCTTGGGCCGGCGCGGGCAACAGCTGGTCTAAGGGGATTGGCCGCACCGTGAGGCCGGAGAGATCGAGCCCCAGACGCCGGAGCCCGGCGGCGGCCAGCACCGTGGCGTGGAGGGGCTCGTCCCGCAGGATTCCGTCCCGGACCCGCTGGAGCCGCGTGGGCACGTTGCCCCGGATCCAGGTGAAGTCGCTCTGGGGGAAGGCGAGCTTCAGGAAGCGCAGGCGGCGCTCGGAGCTGGTACCGATGCGTGGATGTTCCGGGGCATTGGGTCCCAGCACCAGCCAGTCTCCGGGGTCCTCCCGGGCCGGAATGCAGGCCGTGACAAAGCCCTGCGGCCGCTCCAGGGCCACATCCTTGAACGAGTGGATGAGCAGGTCCACCTCGCCCGAGGCCAAGGCTTCCTCCAGCTCCTGGGTGAAAAAGCCCGTGCCGGAGCCCTTCTCCAGGGGACCCGCCTGCCAGCGGTCGCCATGGGTGGTGAACCTCCGCCATTCCACGTCCACACCGCCGGTCCTCAGGTGCTCCACCAGGGGCTCGGCCTGCCGCACGGCCAAATCCGAGCCTCGGGTGCCGATGACGACCTTCATGGATGACCGGACCGGTGGAACTGGCTCAGCTCGCGATAGGACAGCGTCCGGCCCCGCTTCAAGAGCGCCCTCAGGGCCTCCCGCTTGGCCTCGTCCAGGTCCCGGAAGATGCCATTGAGGGCTTCGTCCTCCAGGGCCTCCCAGGCGTCGGCCATGCGATCGTGGGCGGTCCGCGTGTTGTACTTGCGGTCCCGCTCCTGCGCCCGCTTCTGGATGCGCCCCACGGCGCCCAGGATGAAGGGCTCCACCTTGTGCGCGATGTCGAAGCGCTTGGCCTTGGCCTGTTCCGTCTCCGCCAGGAACCCGACCAGATCCACGCGGTGGACCCAAGGCAGCTGGCCGAGGGCGGGTTCGGAGTCATGGGGCAGCGCCAGGTCCAGGAGCCGGAGGGGCGGTCGCTTCAGACGTTCCCAGGCCGCCAAGGTGAACAGGGGCCGGGGGCTGGCGGTGGC
>CAYZND010000368.1:1420-3814 GCA_964479495.1 uncultured Mesoterricola sp. | reverse complement strand
CACCAGGGCACGGCCGATGCCCGTAGAGCAACCCGTGATGAGCACCCAGCGTTCGGGAGTCTTCGCGATCGTGTTTTCCATCTCGCCAGACTAGACGAAAGCCAGGAGGCCCGCGAGGTAGAAGGCCAGGTCCACCGTGGGCTCGAAGCGCCGCTTGCCGGTGGAGAAGCGCTCGTGGAAGAGCCACTGGTAAAGCATCGGATAGGCGAAGCACGCGGTGAGCAGCGAGGCCGCCAGCCAGGGGCGCGCCAGGTTTGCGCCGGGGATGAGGCCGAGGTTGACGATCCACGCCAGGCCCAGGATGGCCATGAGCACAAGCTTGGTGGCCCGGCGTCCGATGAGGATGGGCAGGGTCTCCTTGCCCATGACCTGATCGTTCTGCATGTCCCGGATGGCATGGATGGTGGACCGGGCGAACACGAGGGCCGCCACGAACACGATCCCGGCCCAGGCCCGGCGGTCCCAGCTTGCCTGGTGGTGCCAGAGCGGGACCACGACGGAAAGAATGGCCAGCGACAGGGCCACCATGAGGTCCTTGGAGGCGGGAATGGCCTGTAGCCGCAAGCGCGCGCTGCCGAACCCCAGGCCCCGCTTGTAGGTGAGCCCGAGAACGGATGCCAGGATCACCATGAGGAAGGAACCCAGCCCCAGGAGGGCCGAGAGCGTGAGCGCCACAGCCAGGCAGGCCACGCCGGTCCCCACCAGCACGAACCTGTTGCGGGCCAGGAAGCGTGCCCGGGCGGGGCCCTTCGCACCGAGCCCCATGGGATCGAGGAAGGGATTCAGCAGGAACATCGCCATCACATAGGCTCCGGTCACCACCGGGTAAGTCCAGGAAGTGGGAAGGCCGAGCCAGTGGTGGACCCCGAAGGTCATGGCCGCGGCTCCCAGGGCCAGGAGCAGGGGCGTGCCGAAGGCCGCCTGCAGGAAGCGGGTGAGCCGGCTGGGACCCCGGCCCAGTTGTTCAAGAACGTCCACCACCTCATCCACCAGCCACGTCGGCGTGGAGGCCCCCGCCAGAATGCCCACGGTCTCCTGGCTTCGCAGCGGCTCCAGGTCCAGCTCGGAAGCCGTCTCCACGAACTGGACCGGCTTGCCATAGTGGCGGGCCAGCTCGGCCAGGTGTTTCGTGTTGCTGGAGTTCTTGCCGCCCACCACGATGACGTAGTCCACGCTGGCCGCCAGCTCACGGGCTTCCTGTTGGCGGGTCCAGGTGTCGTCGCAGATGGTGTTCTCGATGACCATGTCCCCCGCGCGGGTCTTGAGATAGGCCGTGATCTCCTTGAAGTCCTCCAGCGTGAAGGTGGTCTGGCTCACCACCAGCACCTTCTTCAGCTGCTCGTCCGTGAGGGCACGCGCCTCCTCCATGCTGGCCACGATGAGGGAGCCGTGCTCGGCGAAGCTGCGATGCGCCACGCTCTCCGCATGCCCGTGGGTGCCCAGGATCACCGTGAAGTACCCCTGGGGGCTGAACTTCTTGATCTTGCTGTGGACCTTGGCCACTTCCGGGCAGGTGGCGTTGACGACCGTCAGCTCGCCCCGCTTCTGGCGCTCCTTGAGCCCGCGCAGGTCCTGGATGGGGATGCCGTGGGCGCGGATGACGACGGTGCCGTTCTCCACCTGGTCCGGGCGGTCGGCCACACGGACCCCCCGCTTGCCGATGAGCTCCAGGGCCTGGGGGTTGTGGATGAGGGGGCCGAGGGTCTGGATGCGGCCCTTGTCCCGGGCCGAGGCTTCCAGCACGGCGTCCATGGCGCGCCGAACGCCCCAGCAGAACCCCGCCGTCTTGGCGACCACGATCTTCACGCGCGCTCCAATCTTGACCAAACCAGTCAGCCAATCAGCATACCCTCAATGCCCGGGGCTCCACCATCCCCGCCGCCAAAAAGACTGTCCCCCGGGCCCGGTTTCCCGGTACCTTGAACCCTTGGAAAGGCCTGCCGTACATGGTTCCTGCACCCCTGCTGCCCGTCACCCTCACCTGCAACACGGACCTCCGCTTCATCGAGCTGATCCAGGTGGTGGGGTCGGAACTCCTCAAACACATGAGCTTCACCCAGGAGGACGGGGAGCGCCTCTGGCTGGCCATCCAGGAAGGCATCGCCAACGCCATGCGGCACGGCAACCGCCTGGACAAGAAGAAACCCGTGAAGGTGACCTTCATCCCCTCCATCGCGGCCATCGAGATCCGGATCGAAGACCTGGGCGGTGGTTTCGACCCGGCTTCCGTGCCCGATCCCAACCTGCCCGAGAACCTGCTGAAACCCTTCGGCCGCGGCGTCCACTTCATGAAGCAGGTCATGGACACCGTGCGGGTCGAGCGCAGCGAGCAGGGCACGACCCTGGTGCTCACCAAGCAGCGCAAGCGCGAAGAGGCCGCGGCCGAGGCCTGAG
>CAYZND010000368.1:0-1320 GCA_964479495.1 uncultured Mesoterricola sp. | reverse complement strand
GTGGGGTTCGGTCCCTTGGCGGCGATGGGGGCCTTGCCCAGGCTCGTGGGGTCCGGGTTGGTGCCCTTGGCGGCGGCGGTGGGCTTCTCGCCGAACGCGTTGGGCGTCACGCTCCCCGCCTTCTCCGGCGTCTTGGGGGCCACCTCCTCCACCCGGCGCTGGCGCTCGCCCTGCTTGCCTTCTTCGATGACCGAGGCGCCACCCGCGGGCCCTGCCCCCCCCAGGGCCGGCAAGGTCACCCAGGTGGTCTTTGTGACCTCCGGCGGGGGCGCCGACTTGGGGGAGAAGAGGATCACGGCCACCACCGCGCCGTGGAAGGCGATGCTGAGCGCCAGGCCCAGGGGCCACCCCATGACGCCGATGCGGGCGCGCTCGTGGAGCAGCTGGTAGAGCTCCTGGCTCACGGCTTGGCCTCATCAGGCGCGGTGGGGATGCCTTGCGTGACGAAACCCACCTGGGTGAAGCCCGCTTCCCGGATGGCGTCCACCACGGCGATAACCCGGCCATAGGGAATGTTGTGGTCCGCCCGGACCATGACGGGACGCTTGCGGCCCGCGGAAGCCTGCTCCCGCAGGAGCTTCTTCAGCATGCCCTCTTCCACGTAGCGCTTCTCGAATTGGAGCCGCCCATCCCGGGCCAGGGACACGGTGATGGCTTCGCTCTCCAGGCTCTTCCCGGTGCGGCTCTCCGGCAGGTTGACGTCCACCCCCGTGGTCAGCATGGGCGCCGCCACCATGAAGATGATGAGCAGGACCAGCATGACGTCGATCATGGGCGTCATGTTGATCTCGGCCATCTGCCCGTGCTTGCTGCCTGGTGTGAAGGACATGTACGGTTCCTCTTTCGGACCCAGTTTACTACCAGGGGCAGGACACCACCGGTATGGGTTACATGCCCGTCCGGGCCCATTCCTTTCAGAATTGTGCGAGGGGGTGCCCCAAGGACCTTGATCGGATCTCCCAGGGGAGTATTCATAGAGCACGCGCCCGGCCACCTCCTGCTCGAACCTCCCGCGAGTGCCGCCATGCCCTCTGATCGCCCCCATCTGGTCCAAGAAGCCACCGGCGAGCACCACCTGCTGAGGCCCCGCACCACCCTGGGCCGGAGCCCGGACAGCGACGTGGTGCTGGCCGATGCGAGCTGTTCGACCCATCACGCGATCCTTCGGGCGGATGCGGAAGGCTGGATCGTGGAGGACCTCGGCAGCACGAACGGCACCTGGGTGAATGGTGACTGGGTCCAGGGCACCCATCCCGTTCGCGAGGGGGATCTCCTGCAGCTGGGCAACCTGCGCTTCCGGGCCCGGGACATGGCCTGGCC
>CAYZND010000367.1:0-3823 GCA_964479495.1 uncultured Mesoterricola sp. | reverse complement strand
GATCCGCTCGCCCGGCGCTCCAGCGCGGCCCTTCCCATTACTTGGACACGCTCCTGGGAGTCCGTCCAAGGAATGGGCAGGTCCGTCTCGAGGCTGGACCAAGCGAAACGTCCTTCCGGAGCACGCCGGTATCGGCTCATGGATGCGGGTAGTACTTCCGGTATAGCCTCTGGAGCGTTCCATCCCGCTTCATCGCGTGCAGCGCCTCATCCCATCTCCTGACCACCTCGGCGGGAGTCGCCTTCGAAAATGCGATATAGACCTGGAGCTTTTCGAAAGGGAAGACAGGTCGCACATCCTCGGGTTTGTAGCCCGCTTCCGTCATGATCCTGCCCACCGCGTCGGAGTTGCTCACGAAGGCGTCCACGCGGTGCGACATGAGCTTCTTCGCGATGATGAGGTTGTCGGGCGAGCGGTCCAGGTTCTTGAAGCCCAGCTTGGTCAGGCGTTGCTCTCGGATGTCGTCGCGGTAGACGCCGATCCGATCGAGTTCCTTGGCCTCCTCCAGGCTCGCAATCTTGATTCCGGAGTCGGCCCTCACATAGAACTGGTTCAGGCTTTCCCGGATGGGGCCGACCCACTGGAAGAGCGGATCCCGTTCCTCGGTGCGGGTCATGCCGAACAGAACGACATTGGGCTTGGCGCGCACTTCAGCGTAACCCCGCGCCCATGGCACGAGCTGGATGGGATCCGTGTTCTCCGTTCGCTTCTGGATCTCCCGCACCAAGTCAACCGCAAACCCGGTCAGCGCCCCGTTCGGATCCAAGAACTGCGATGGTGGGGAGATCTCGGTGTAGATTTCCAGGACCTGCGCCAGGCTGAAGCTCCAAGAGAGAGCCCAGATGGCCAGAGTTGCGGCGAGCCGGTGCATGGGGGTGATTCCAGATTCAATTATAGGCGCCGGAACCCCTTTGTCGGGTGCATTCCGCAACTGTGGTGTTGCAAGTGGCAGGCGTTGCGGCCCCTTCCTGAGGGGTCACAGGCTTAGGGCCTTCCCCTCGCGCCGCCAGTCGCTCACGCCAAGAAAGCCCGCCTCGGTGCGGAAGACGCCCTGGACGTCGGCGATGAGCTCCTGCTTGTCCTTCACGTGGTGGCCCAGGGCCGCCAGGGCCTCCAGGAGCTCGGGGCGGTCGAAACCAGGCTCGTGGGACAGCTTGTCGGGCCAGCCCTGGTGGTGCATCCGGCTCGCGCGCACGACGGTCTCGGGTGCCGCGCCGTGGATGAGCGTGGCACACAGGATGTGGGCCAGGGTCGTGGGGATCGTCGGGCCGCCTGGGGTGCCCAGGGCCATCTCCAACCCGCGCCCGGAGGTCACCAGCACCGGCGCCATGTTGCTGGCGGGACGTTTGCCTGGCGCGAAGAGATTGGGCCCGCTGCCGATGACGCCGAAGTAGTTTTCCTTGCCCTCCACGAACGAGAAGGAGTCGATGCTGCCGTTGAGCAGGAAGCCCGCGCCAGCCACGGCCCACTTGGAGCCGTAGCGCAGGTTCATGGTGTAGGAGTTGGAGACCGCGTTGCCCTCGGCGTCCACGATGGCGAAGTGCGTGGTGTTCTTCCCGGAAACCTTCGCATCCGGGCTTCGTCCCACGCGGATCCGCTCGGCCAAGGCATCCGTCGGGGTATCCTTCGCGCCGTCGATGAGACCGAAGAGGTGATCGGCGTAGGCGCGGGTGAACAGGCCCCGATAGACGGCGTTGCCCGCCAGGGGCAGGTCGCCCAGGTAGTCCATGCGGTCGATGAAGGCCATCTTGCAGGCCTGGGCCCAGTGGTGGTGGTACGCCGGACTGTCGAAGGGCAGTGCGCGGAACTCCGGCCGGTCCAGGATGGCGAGGATCTCCAGGAGCATGGCGCCGCCGCCCTCGGGCGGCACGGACCAGACGCTCTTGCCGGCCAGCTCCAGGCCGATGGGCTCCATCTCACGGACTTCGTAGGCCGCGAGGTCTTCGGCGGACACATAGCCGCCGTTAGCCGCGAGATCCGCCACGAGCTGCTCGGCGATGGCGCCGCGGTAGAAGGCCGCCTGCCCTTCCCGGGCCAGCACGTCCAGCGTGCGGGCCAGAGGGGCATTGGGCAGGAGGTCACCCGCCTGGAAGGGGGTGTCCTTCACGTAGATGCGCTTGGCTTCGGGCGAGCAGGCCAGCTTGGGGGCCAGTCGGTTCAGACAGTCGGCCTCGTACTGGGTGACGACCGCGCCCTCCTCCGCCAGCCGGGCCACGGCCAGGAGGAGGTCCTTCGCCTTCCGTTTCCCGTAGCGGGATTGAAGCTCGAAGAAGGCCTTCACGGTGCCGGGCACGCAGACCGAGGAGGGCCCGAAGGCCGTGCGCTCGGGATCGGGCGAACCGTCCGCCAGCAGGAAGTGCTCGCGCCTGGCGCCCCGGGGGGCCTGCTCGCGGTAATTGAAGACCTTGGGTTTGGCGCCTTTCTCCGAGAACAGCAGGTAGCCGCCGCCGCCCAGGTTGCCGGCCTGGGGGTGGCAGATCGCCAGGGCGAAGGCCGTGGTAAACGCCGCGTCGAAGGCGTTGCCGCCGTCCCGGAGCACCGCAATGGCCAGCTCCGAAGCCTGGGCGGAAGCCGTAGCCACCGCGCCCTGGCCGCGGGCCGTGGACACCTGCCCCGCGGCGCCACCGCTCATGGTCACCCGGAAATCGTTGTAGGAATTCGCCACGTCCACGCCTCGTCCGACCAGTCTACTTCAGGGCCTCGTCCACCAGGTGCTTCGCGTGTTCCAGCCACTGCTGGCGCTCCCCACAGGTGCTGTTGGCCACCACGCTGTAGGTGTGATGCACGAACTCCGGCACACCGCAGTAGCGGAAGATACACCGGCCCCAGAGGGTGTCCAGCGGATCACCGAAGGCGGCCAGCTCCCGCTCCATGGGCGTGTCCGACGTGTTCAACACAATGGCTTTCCGGGCCTTCAAGAGCCCGCGGGGAATGCCCGTGCCCGCATCTCCTTCGCTGAAGCGGTAGGCCACGTCGGCCCGCAGGACCCGGTCCACCCACCCCTTCAGGATCGCCGGCGGCTGGCCCCACCAGTTGGGGTGGACGACGATGAAGGCGTCCGCGTCCGCGGCCTCCTGGCAGTGGGACTCCACCACCGGATCGTCCGACTTCCGCCGCAGCAGCTCCAGCTCGTCCATCACCGGCTCGAAGGCCTCCAGGTAGAGGTCGTGGAAGCGGACCTCGTGGCCGAGATTCCTAGCGGTGCTTGCCGCCGCCATGGCCAGGGCATGGCAGAAGCTCCGGGGCTTGGGGTTGGCGACGATGAGGGAGATCAGCATGGGCACCTTCCTTGGGCTTCCGGTTCACCACCATGATGCCCGAGATGATCAAGGCGGCACCGGTGACGAGCTGCCAGGAGAGATGCTCGCCCAGGAAGACCACCCCAAGGACCACGCCGCCCAGGGGGAAGAGGTAGGTGACCAGGCTGCTGCGGGTGGGCCCGATCTCGTGGATCAGGTAGTAGAACAGGATCATGGCGAGGCCCGAGCCGAAGACGCCCAGCCAGAGGATGGCGACCCACGTGAGCGGCAGGACAGGCATGCGGATGGGGTTCTCGACCGCGGGGACGGCGACCCACATGACCAGGGAAGCCGTGACCAGAGGGCCCGCCCCCCGGATCCAGCCTCCCACATGCTGGGTCGCCTTCCGCGCGTAGACGGCGCTGCCCGCATAGAAGAGCGCCGCCAGGATCACCGCCGCCTGTCCCAGCAGGGAAGCCCGGGAGGCGCCCAGCAGGCCTTCGCTGAGCAGGATCGCCACGCCCACGAAACCTGTCAGAAGGCCGAGCACCAGATACAGGCCATACAGCACCATCCCGTCGCCG
>CAYZND010000366.1:0-3831 GCA_964479495.1 uncultured Mesoterricola sp. | reverse complement strand
GCTTTAGACGGTACCAGGTGGGGTAAACATGCAATGAAGGGGATAAAAGGGATGATAAGCAGGTGATCCCCCTGTCCTTCATCTGACTGAATGAGGAGATCTCCCCGGTAAAACGCGAAGAACCTAACTTCGACTGCACCGTTTGGTCCGCCATCCGATCCTCCTGCCGTGTCGCAACTACAGGAAAATCAGGCGATCCAAACGGTGCAACCTCTATACGCCGGCTTCAACTGCGGGATCCTGGCTGAGTCCTCGCTCGGCGATCTGGAGGTTCTCGAGGAGCTGGGCGAGGTTCTCGCCTCCTGGGATCACGGGCACGCCCAGGTTGCGGGAGAGCTCATCCAGGGTGACATCGTCCAGGAACATGGCCCGGGCTTCGGGGTGCTCGACGCCAGCCAGGGCGTACTGGTCCGTAGGGCCGGTGTGGGTGCGAAGGGAAGCGCTGGGCACCACGATGGCATCCACCCACCCGGTCATTCCGCCGTGGGCCTGCCGGTCCGCCTCGGCGGCGTACTGCAGGTCCCGGCCGCAGAGCAAGCCCGCCACGGTGACGCTCTCGCCGAAGGAGAAGTTGCGCACGGCCGCGACCCGAAGGTGGCTCCCTGTCTTCCGGTTCAGCTTGGCCAGGGTCTCATTGAGGACCGGCGCGAAGCTGGCGCCGGTCAGCAGCAGGGCCTTCCGCCCTTTGAAATGGGTGGCCTTGGGCCGGGTCATGAAGCGGCGGCTGTGCTCCAGGAAGCGGCGGATGAGTCCGACGCCGTTCTCCAGCTGGGCCCAGGACCGGCTGTAGAAGTCCCGGCCGGGAACCGGCAGCCCCGCCCGTGTGAACCACTCGTCCGCCAGCAGCAGCCATGGCTCCCCTTCATTGGCTTCGGTGTACTTCCACACCTCCGGCGCCCAGCGCTTCACCCAGGCGCGGGCGTAGTTGGGATCCACATCCGCCACGAAGGGCAGGCCTTCCCGGTGGGCGGTGAGTCCCACGGGCACGCAGGAGAGGCTCAGCACACCGCCCTTGCCCGCCAGGGGGCCTTCCGTCTGGAAGGCGCGCCGTTCCCAGAGTTCCCGCAGGGTCTTCTCCCAGACCCAGTCGTCGTTGAGCCCTGGCGCCACCACCACCTGGGTGTGCATGTCCACGCCGCCCTCCAGGAGGCGGTCGATCTTCCGCAGGATGTGCCCTTCCTTCCGATTGCCCACGACCTTCACGCGCACCTCGGGATCCGTGGCGTGGACACTCACGTGGATGGGGGAGAGGCGCTCTCGGATCACACGGTCCAGCTCGGCGTCGTCGCTGGACGAGAGGGTGGAGAAGTGGCCGTAGAGGAAGGAGAGGCGGATGTCCTCGTCCTTCAGGTAGAGGCTCTTCCGGAAGCCCTTGGGCATCTGGAGCACGAAGCAGAAGACGCAGTTCTGGCGGCAGACCTTGACCTCGTCCTCGGCCAGGTCGAGGCCGACACCGTCGCCGCCGTTCTCGATGTCGGCGACGGAGATCTTGCCATCGGGAGCCTGGAACGTAAGCGTGGTCTCATCCCGCTGGCTGATGAGGAACTGGTAGCTGAGCTGATCCAGTACCGGCTCGCCGTTGATCTCCAGCAGGCGGTCGCCGGCCTTCATGCCCGCTTCGTCCGCCAGGCTCTCCGGCTCCACCGCGATGACCAGCACTCCCCTTTTCTTCACGGGACCTCCCGTCCCAGTGTCCGCCCAGCCGGAGGGTTCAGCAAGAAGCCCATCGAAAGAGCCCACCGCCCAGTGCCGATTGGGCGCGGTTGACAACCACCATCGCCGCCCAATACTTCGTGGACAGGTCGGGATTTCCGGGGAGGTTGGGGCGGCAGGACGTTCGAAAGAATGAATCATGAGGAAGTGGTCGCGTTGCATCCTTTCAACCTTTCTTCTCGCGGCGACCCTGTCCGCACAGAGACTCACCATCTACTGCGAAGATGACGCGCCGATGCAGTTCAAGGCACCCGATGGGACGCTTTCGGGGATGACCGTCGAGATTGTCCGCGAGATCCAGACACGCGTTTCCAATACGGACCCGATCGAGATGGTGCCCTGGGCGCGAGGCCTGAACGCCCTCAATACGGAGCCGAATACGGTACTTTTCTCCATGGGACGCACGGCGGAACGCAACGACCTCTACCAGTGGGTGGGGCCCATCGCGGAATCGGCCTTTGGGCTGTATGTGAAAGCCGAATCCCTGATCGTGATCAAGGATCTCCAGGAGGCGAAAAGCGTGCGCGCCATCGGCGTCTACCGGGATGACATCCGCGATCAGTTCCTGACCAAGGCGGGCTTCAGGAATCTCGAACGCACGACCGACAACATCCAGAACTTCAAGAAGCTGATGTCCGGGCGGATCGACATGTACGCCAGCTCCTCGAACGACATCAAGGGCAATGCCGAGCAAGCTGGGTTTCAGCTTTCGGATGTGAAGCTCGTCCACGTCTTCCTGCGAACCCAGATCTTCATCGCCATGTCGAAGAAGACGGATCCTGCCGTCGTGTCGAAGTGGAATGCGGCGCTGGCTGCCATGAAGAAGGACGGATCCTTCAGGATCATCTTCAAGAAGTACTATCCGGACCGGAAGCTTCCTGGTCCGGAGATCACGAAGTTCTGATGGGTGTCCGCACGTCCAGGGGGTCAGAGACCTGCCAGGCGCGTCAGCCCTTCCGCGAGGGTGGCCCGGTCTGAAGCGCTGCCGATGGAGATGCGGATGCCGTCCTCGGCGGCAGCCCGACCGGTGCTCAGCACGCTGGCTGGAACCACCACAACACCTGCGGCCTGGGCGCGTTTCGCAAAACGCTCGGAGCCTCCGGGCGGGTTTGCCAGCCAGACATGCGGACAGTGGGGTTCCCCGCGCCACGTGAAGCCTTCCAGGTGTTTCTGGCAGAGGCGATGGCGCGCCGTCAGTTCCTTCCGCTGGCTCTGGAGCCGGCGCCACGCGGTGCCATCCTCCAGCCAGCGGGTGGCCAGGGCCATCGTGAGCGCGGAGACATACCAGGTGGTGTGGTGAACCACGTCCCGCAGGCGGTTCCGCAGAGCGGGCGGGAAGTGCAGGTAGCCCACACGCAGGCCGGGAGCCACGGTCTTGGAGAGGCCTGTGAGGTAGATGACCCGCTCGGGGGCCAGGGTCACCAGCGGGGGTGGCGCCTCCTCCCGCAGGAGTCCATAGACGTCCTCCTCCACGAGGGTCACATCCCACTTGCGGGCGATCTCCACGATGCGCTTCCGCCGTTCCAGGCCCATGGTGGCGGTGGTGGGGTTGTGCAGGGTGGGGGAGACCACGGCCAGCCGCACGCCCGCGCGGCAGGCCGCCTCGAAAGCGTCCGAGCGCAGGCCTTCCCGGTCCAGAACCATGGGATGAAGGCGGCGCTGACGGTGCCGTGCCGCGGCCTTGAGACCGGGATAGACCAGGGCCTCGCAGGCCACCTCCTCCCGCTCCGAGAAGAGGCCGATGGCGGTATCCATGGCGTGCTGGGCTCCGGCGCAGATCACCAGGCCTTCGGGATCCGCCTCCATGCCGCGCCGGCGCAGCCAGCCCACGGCGGCCTGACGGTGCACCAGGGTCTCGTGGGGGCTTGGGTAGTGCATGAGCCGCGCCGACTCCGTGGAACCGAGGCCCGCGAGGGCTTCGGCCAGGTCCGTGTCCCGCGGCGACAGGGGCGGCATGTTCAGCGAGAGGTCGATGACCCCGCCTTCAGGTCGCTGTTGGAGCGCGAAGAGCGCCGCCTCCGAGGAGACGCCCAGCACGAAGGTGCCCCGGCCCACCTCGCCCCCCACCAGGCGGCGCTCTTCGCGCTCCAACAGCGACCTGAAGGCGGGGTCATCGAC
>CAYZND010000365.1:0-3845 GCA_964479495.1 uncultured Mesoterricola sp. | reverse complement strand
AGCCTGATGACATCGACCATCTGGGCAACCGCCGGGTGCGCGCCGTGGGCGAGCTCATCCAGAACCAGTTCCGCATTGGCCTGTTGCGGATGGAGCGGGTGATTAAGGAGCGCATGAGCATCCAGGACCCGGAGACGGCGACGCCGGCGGCGCTGATCAACATCCGGCCGATCGTCGCCGCGATGAAGGAGTTCTTCGGCTCCAGCCAGCTCTCCCAGTTCATGGACCAGACGAACCCGCTGTCCGAGATCACCCACAAGCGCCGCCTCTCCGCTCTCGGACGCGGCGGTTTGAGCCGCGACCGCGCGGGCTTCGAGGGGGGCGACGTGCACCACTCCCACTACGGCCGCATCTGCCCCATCGAGACGCCGGAAGGTCCGAACATCGGCCTCATCTCCAGCCTCTCCTGCTACGCCCGCATCAACGAGTTCGGCTTCATCGAGAGCCCCTACCTGAAGGTGGAAGAGGGCAAGATCGTCCAGTTCGCCAAGATCACCTCCGTGGGTGACCTGAAGCTGGCCGACATCACCATCGTGGATCCCAAGAACGGTGTCCCCCTCAAGGACGAACTCCGCAAGTCCCTGGCCTCCCTGTACCAGCAGGTGGTCCCGCTGACGGAACTCGAGACGCAGAACAAGAAGCTCGAGAAGGCCGGAAAGCGCCCCGCCAAGTTCGAGATGCACGCCTTCTACCTCTCCGCGTGGGAGGAGGACGAGCACATCATCGCCCAGGCCAACGTGCCCGTGGATGAGCAGGGGCAGATGCTGGACGAAGCCGTCGCGGCCCGTATGGCCGGCGAGACCAAGACCGTCGAGCGTGAGAAGGTCACCCTCATGGACGTGAGCCCTAAGCAGGTGGTCTCCGTCGCAGCCTCGCTCATCCCCTTCCTCGAAAACGACGACGCCAACCGGGCCCTCATGGGCGCCAACATGCAGCGGCAGGCCGTGCCGTTAGTCCGCACCGAGGCCCCTGTGGTCGGCACCGGCATGGAATACTACGCGGCCAAGGACTCCGGAGCCTGCGTGCTCTGCCGCCGCAGCGGCATTGTCGAGACCGTGGATGCCAACCGCATCGTGGTGCGGGTGGAAGATGAAGCGGACACCGAGGGCGAAGAGAGCGGCGTGGACATCTACACGCTCATCAAGTACGCCCGCTCCAACCAGAACACCTGCCTCAACCAGGTTCCCCTCGTGAAGAAGGGCGAGTATGTCGCCGCGGGCCAGATCCTGGCCGACGGTCCCTGCACCGAGCGCGGCGAGCTGGCTTTGGGCCGCAACCTTGCCGTGGCCTACATGCCCTGGCGAGGCTACAACTTCGAGGACGCCATCCTCATCTCCGAGCGCGTGGTGAAGGAGGATCTCTACACCACCATCCACATCGAGGAGTTCGAGGTCCACGCCCGCGACACGAAGCTGGGCCCCGAAGAGATCACCCGCGACATCCCCCAGATCCGCGAGGAGATGCTCAAGAACCTGGACGAGAGCGGCATCATCCGCATCGGCGCCACCGTCCGGCATGGCGACATCCTGGTGGGCAAGGTCACTCCCAAGGGTGAGACGATCCTGTCTCCCGAGGAGAAGCTCCTCCGCGCGATCTTCGGCGAGAAGGCCAGCGATGTGAAGGATGCCAGCCTCACCGTGGGCCCCGGCATCGAAGGCACCGTCGTGGACGTCAAGGTCTTCACCCGCAAGGGGCAGGAGAAGGATCTCCGCACCAAGCAGATCGAGCATGAGCAGATCCTGAAGTGGCACAAGGATCTCGAGGACGAGGAGCGCATCATCCGCGCCGAGGCCAAGAAGAAGATCGTGGCCCTCCTGAAGAACAAGGAGCTCTCCGAGACGCTCGCCGACGAGAAGGGCAAGGAGCTCCTGCCCAAGGGCAAGAAGCTCACCCAGAACATGCTGGAGTCCGTGCCCTACCAGCGCTTCCGTCAGGTCACCGTGGCCGCGGGCAAGGAGCGCCTGGAAGCCCAGGTCCTCGACATCCTCGACAAGACCGAAAGCCAGCTGAAGGTCCTTCGCGACATCCTCAACGAGCGCGTCGAGCGCCTCGAGAAGGGCGACGAGCTGATGCCCGGCGTCCTGAAGACCGTGAAGTGCTACGTGGCCGTCAAGCGCAAGCTGCAGGTGGGCGACAAGATGGCCGGTCGCCACGGCAACAAGGGTGTGGTCAGCCGCATCCTGCCCATCGAGGACATGCCCTACCTGCCGGACGGGACCTCGGTGGACATCGTGCTGAATCCCCTGGGCGTGCCTTCCCGTATGAATATTGGACAGATCCTCGAAGCCCACCTGGGCTGGGCCGGCCGCGCGCTGGGCGTTCATTTCTCGACGCCGGTGTTCGACGGCGCCCGCGAGGTCGACATCAAGAAGTGGCTTGGTTTCGCCAAGGAACTCGGCGGCATCGAGCTGGACCTGGAGCGTGGTGATTTGGCCGAGGCCGACAAGACGGGCCTCGAGAAGCGCCGCGAGGAGCTCCGCAAGCGGATCAGCGAGCAGCTGGAGCGCGAGGGAGGCAAGGCGCAGTACAAGCTGCCCGCCCGCCACGTGCCCTACGGCCCCGACACGACCGGCAAGACCGTCCTCTTCGACGGCATGACGGGCGAGGCCTTCGAGCAGCCCGTGGTCGTGGGCTGCAGCTACATGCTCAAACTGCACCACCTCGTGGACAACAAGATCCATGCCCGAAGCATTGGACCCTACTCCCTGATCACCCAGCAGCCCTTGGGCGGCAAGGCTCAGTTCGGTGGCCAGCGCTTCGGTGAGATGGAAGTGTGGGC
Source organism: uncultured Mesoterricola sp. (assembly GCA_964479495.1). Classification (GTDB taxonomy): domain Bacteria; phylum Acidobacteriota; class Holophagae; order Holophagales; family Holophagaceae; genus UBA1801. The sequence goes on along the minus strand of CAYZND010000365.1, from coordinate 1,066 downwards.
CCTGGAAGCCTATGGAGCCTCCCACGTGCTGCAGGAACTCCTTACCTACAAGTCCGACGACATGCACGGCCGGACACAGATCTACCAGGCGATCATCAAGGGAGAGACCATCAAGGATCCGGGGCTGCCCGAGTCCTTCAACGTCGTGAAGAAGGAGCTCAACGCCCTCTGCATCGACGTGGCGATGCTTACCCGAGACGAGCTGGAGCCTCTCCAGGACTTGGCAGAACCTGCGTTCTCGATCGAGGGCTGAGCGGGATCTCCCGCGACGCATCGTTCCCGCTCCTCCCCTTGGCGAATAGAAAAGCGATTTGAGAGGTCTCCATGTTTCCCGAGCAGCAGAACATCAACGCCTATGAGTGCATCCGGGTCACCCTGGCTTCGCCGGACGTGATCCGATCCTGGTCCCGCGGCGAGGTCACCAAGCCCGAGACCATCAACTACCGGAGCCTCAAGCCCGAGCGCGACGGCCTCTTCTGCGCCCGCATCTTCGGCCCTGTCAACGACTGGGAATGCCTCTGCGGCAAGTACAAGCGGCAGAAGTTCAAGGGCGTAGTCTGTGACAAGTGCGGTGTCGAGGTCACCAAGAAGGCCGTGCGCCGCGAGCGCATGGGCCACATCCAGCTGGCGTCCCCCGTCAGCCACGTCTGGTTCTTCAAGGGCGTTCCCAGCCGCATCGGCTATCTGCTGGACATCCCCCTCAAGGACCTGGAGCGCGTGCTCTACTTCGAGGCGTATGCGGTCATCGATGCCGGCGACACGCCGCTCAAGGAGCGCGAGATCCTCGGCGAGGACAAGTTCCGCGAGTACAAGCAGGAGTATGGCGAGCGCTTCAAGGCCATGATGGGTGCCGAAGCCATCAAGGAGCTCCTCAAGATCGTGGACGTCGAGGCCCTGGCCATCGAGCTGCGCCACTCCATGAAGACCGAGACCTCCTCCCAGAAGCGCCTGAAGATTGCCAAGCGCCTCAAGGTGACCGAGGCCTTCAAGCGCAGCGGCAACAAGCCCGAGTGGATGATCCTGGACGTGGTCCCCGTGCTGCCCCCCGAGCTGCGCCCTCTGGTGC
>CAYZND010000364.1:0-3873 GCA_964479495.1 uncultured Mesoterricola sp. | reverse complement strand
GCGTCGTCGTCGCTTCGTCTCCGGCCGCCCCGAACACCTGCTCGTAGGCCATGAACTGGGCACCCAGGGTGAGGGGGGCCACGAAGATGACGCCCACGTAGCAGCAGCAGAGGCCGACGCAGCTGATCAGGAAGGTCAACACGCCCAGGCCTAGCAGGCCAGGGAGGTTGGCCAGGGCGGCTTTGGAGCCGAGGCGGAGTGCGTCCGTGCCCTTGAGCTTTCGGTCGGTGATGAGGGGGAAGGTGAAGGCGGAAAGGGCGCCGATGAGCATGGAGAGCAGGAGAAAGAGCGCGAGGCCCAGGCCTCCGACCAGGATGGCGATGAGCACGCCCGAAGGCCTGTGGGAGACGGCCGAAAAGGCTGCGAAGAGGCCGCCGAACATGATCAGGAGTGTCATCGGGAGGATGACCAGCAGGCTCAAGCCGAAGATGATCATCGAGGCGATGAGGGACTCCGAGAAGTGGTCGAAGCCCTTGAACAGCAGGTCGAACCGCACGGTCTTTCCGCGGCCCTTGTCGAGGAAGCACTGGGCCATGCCGCACATCATGGGGCCCATCAGGATGCCGAAGGGGACTGCTCCGCTGATGAGGAGGGCCACGAGGGTGATGCCCAGGAAGAGCCCATAGGCGTCCCGGATGCGGTTCCAAGCTTCCCGGAGGCAGAGCACCGGCCGGATCGCCGACCGCTGGAAGGGAAGGGCATCTGGCATGGCGCGTCCTGGGGTGCAGGAATCGATGCTAGCAGGCCTGTCGGTAGCGGGAACGGACCGGGCACGAGGTGCATCCGAGATCCTGTGGCGCTAGTCTGGACGGTGCTGGACGGACCTTTCCTGCCAGCACCCAGCTCCGGAGACTCCATGAGCCTTCTCCTCGCCGTCGACGTCGGAAACACCAACATCGTCCTGGGGGTCTTTGACCTGGCCCAGGGTGTGGACGCGTCCATCCTGCATTCCTGGCGGCTGGCCACCACCCGCGAGCGCACGGCGGACGAATACGGCATGGCGACCATCGACATGCTTCGCCACGCGGGTATCGATCCCGCAAACGTGCGCAGCATCGCCATCTCCAACGTGGTGCCCCCCTTCCATCCGGTGCTCGAGACCTGGGCGCGGCGCTACTTCCATACCGAGCCGCTGTGGGTGGAACCGGGCATCAAGACGGGCCTCAAGATCCTGCTGGACAACCCCCAGGAGCTCGGCGCGGACCGCATCGTCAATGTGGTCGCTGGTCTGGAGAAATATGGCGCGCCCCTCATCGCCATCGACTTCGGGACGGCCACGACCTTCGACGTCGTGAACGAGAAGCGCGAATACCTGGGTGGACTGATCCTGCCCGGCATCAAGATCGCCGCAGAAGCACTCTCCACGAGGGCTTCGCGGCTGCCGCGGGTCGAGATCGCGAAGCCCGAGCGGGTGATCGGGAAGAACACGGTCCAGGCCATGCAGTCGGGGCTGTTCTATGGCTACGTGGGACAGGTGGACGGCATCCTGGAGCGCCTGCTGAAGGAGCTGCCTGAGGCCAACATCGTCGCCACGGGCGGCCTGGCGAAGGCATTGGCCGCCGAGAGCCGGCACATCCAGCACCTGGAACCGGACCTGACCCTGGACGGCCTGAAGCTCCTCTGGCTGAAGAACCGGCGGTGAGCCAGACCACCTGCGACATTGCGATCGTGGGGGCGGGGCCTGCCGGGGCCACGCTGGCGCGGCTGCTGTCCAGCCGCTTCCGCGTGCTCCTGATCGACCGAAGGAACCTGGAAGGCGAGGGCGATCCGCGCTTCCGCAAAGCCTGCGGAGGGCTCGTGGCTCCCGACGCCCAGGCCATGCTGGCCCGGTTCGGTCTGGGGATGCCTCGGGAGGTCCTGGTGGGTCCCCAGCTCTTCGTGGTCCGCACGCTGGACCTGAAGAGCGGCCTGGAGCGGAGCTACCAGCGGTTCTACTTCAACATCGACCGAGAGCGGTTCGATCGCTGGCTGGTGTCCCTGGTTCCCGAGCCCGTGACCCGCTGCTTTGGAGCCGAGCTTGTGGATGTCGACCGCCGGGATCAGGGCTACCGGCTGGTGCTTCGCGATGGGCAAGGAACCCAGGAGGTCCAGACCCGCATCCTGGTGGGGGCCGATGGCGCCCGGTCGAAGGTGCGAAGGACACTGGCTCCCGTATGGCCCCAGGCGCCAAAGGAATACCTCGCCCTGCAGGAGTGGTACGAGGCCGATGCGCCGCCTCCCCACTTCTCCGTGGCGTTCGATCACCGTCTCACGGACTTCTACGGCTGGACCATTCCCAAGGAGCGGTGTGTCCTGCTTGGCGTGGCGCTGCTCCCGGGACCGGACGTCCGGTCGCGATTCGAAGCCTTCAAGGCTGGACTCATCCAGCGTGGGTTCACCTTCGGTCCGCGGCTGCGGAGGGAGGCGCACCCCATCCTGCGGCCTGGCATGCGGACGCACCTTCCACCCATGCCGGAAGGTGCACTGACCATCGGTGAGGCGGGCGGGTTCATCAGCCCCAGCTCCGCCGAGGGATTCAGCTATGCCTTCGAGAGCGCCCTGGCCGCGGCCGATGTCCTGAACGAGGGACTGGAAGAGGCCTCCTGCCGCTTCGGACGGGTGACCTCGAAGCTGCGCTGGGGATTGCGGGGCAAGAACCTCAAGGCGCCCTTCATGTACCAGCCGTTCCTGCGGCGCATGGTCATGGCTTCCGGCCTCCAGCATCTGGCGCGCGTGGAGGCGGTGGAATGAGTGACCGTGACCTTCTGGAGTTCCCATGTCCATCCCGCTGATCCGACTGGCGGATGTCGATTCGACCCAGGCGTTCCTGGGGCGCCACCCGGAGCTGGGCTGCTGTGGCGTCCTAGCCGACGCCCAGACGGCCGGCCGGGGGCGTGGCGGCAACACCTGGGAGAGCGCCCCGGGAGCGGGTCTGTGGTTCTCCGCCCGCCTGCCCGTGCCGGCGATCGGCCCCGGGATCCTGCTGCAGCGGGCCATGGCGGCGGTCATCGTGGCCCTGGAACCCTGCGGGGTCACCCTGGGGCTGAAGTGGCCCAACGATCTTGTGGCGTGGCGGGGAGACCGTCTGGTCAAGCTGGGCGGGATCATCGGCGAGATGGGACGGGACAGCGTGACTTTGGGCGTGGGCGTGAACCTGGCGGATGCGCCCATCCTCCCCGACCGCCCCATCCCCCCGGCGAGCCTGGTCTCCCTGGGCGGACGGAACCTGCCGGACCGGGTCCGCCTGGCCGAGGAGGTCCTCTCCCGCTGGCAGGACCTGGAGCATGCGCCGGAACCCGCCTTCCGTTGGCCGGAAACGGGCGATGGGATCCGGTGGGAAGGAGGGCAGGGCACCTGCCTGGGCTGGGAGGAGGATGGCCGCCTTCGCGTGGATACGGAGAAGGGTCTCGAGCTCCTGAGTGTCGGCGATGTGAGCGGCCTCAGAGGCTGAGCTCGTCCAGGGCCTGCAGGAGAGTCCGTTCAGGGTCCTTGGCGTCGACGCGGAAGGTCCGGAGCCCCAGCCGGGTCGCCGGCTCGATGTCCCGGGTCTGGTCGTCGCCGATCATGGCGGTCTCTCTGGGCATCGCGCCTTGCCTTCGAAGGGCTTCCTGGAAGATCCGGGGATCGGGCTTCCAGGCTCCGCAGTCCATGGGTGTGATCACATCCGCGAGGTGCGGGGCCAGGCCGACGCTGCGAACCTTGAGCCGCTGCTGCGCGCGCTCCCCGTTGGTGATGATCACCCTGGTCAAGGGGGCCGTGCGCGCGAGGAACTCCGGCACCTCCGGAAACAGGCGCCAGGCCGCCTGGTAGGCCTGCCGATAGGGCTCGAAGGCCGCATCGGCCTCCGCATCGGTGAAGGGCTGCCCTAGGAACTCACGCACGCGGGCCCGGCGC
>CAYZND010000363.1:0-3906 GCA_964479495.1 uncultured Mesoterricola sp. | reverse complement strand
CTCCCGGCCCACGGCGGCCTCGGCCACCTCCGCCCCCAGGCGGGCCACCTCGGCCTTCGCCCGGCGCTTGCCGGGGCCGTAGAAGGGCTGGGTGACCATCAGCTGGTAGTAGCTGTCCATCATGGGCTCGCCCACGGTGATGCGGTCGAAGCCGTCGTTCTGGATGCCCACGGAGACCGTGGGGTCGGGCAGGGCCCGGGCCTGGGGGATCCGCTCCTTCTCCGCCGCGATGAGGTTCGCGGACCGGACCAGGTCGGGGCTCCGATCCAGGGCTTCCCGGATGAGGGACTCGAGCACGGGGTCGGAGGCGGAAGGTGGTGTGGGTGGCGTCTGGGCCCAGGCCGCCGTGGCGAGGGCCAGGGCCATGGGCACGTACATGCGCATAGGGTCTCCTGGAACTGAGGTTGGAAAGCGGTGTCCGATGTCAGGACAGGCTTCGCCTCAGATCCGGAAGACCCCCAGGTGCGCCGAGCGCTCGGAGGCCAGCAGGGGCGGTCCCGTGTCCACGGGGATGGGTTCCGGGGAGACCCGCTTCGCGTCGCCGATCCGGGGCACCAGGGTCCAGGCCATCGGCCAGGGCTTCGGCTCCACCGCCACCCGGTCCGCCGCGGTGGCGTATTCCACGACAGCGCTGACCGTCCGGATGGGTGCCATCACCGGCGACGGGACGACCACGCAGGGACCCGGCTCCGGCATGGGCATGCCGCAGGGGCAGGTCCCGTCCGGCAGGACCGGGCACTCCATGTTCATGGGTATGGAGGGCTGCGGCGGCTGCAGCTCCGCCCCAGTGGCGCCGATGGCCACGAAGAGGGCTAGGAGAATTCGGAGGAAGCGGTCCATAAAATCCGATAAACCAGGGTAAGGCTTCGCGGAGCGAAGGCAAGGCTTGGGTGCGGTAAACCGGCCCGGCGTTCCGTGGTTCAGCGGAATCGGCAGAACGGATGGAGCTCGGCACCCAGCCACATCCAGCCGAGCAGCAGAAGGAGCCCGGCCCCCCCGAGGGCGATCAGCAGGAGTCGTGGCGTGGCCCCGTCGCCCCAGGGCTGCGCCACGGCTACCGGCCGCCTGGCTCGCATCGGTCCAGGGCCGCCTCCGTCGGCCAGCTGGTCGGCCAGCCGACGGATCCGCGCGTAACCGGGTGTATGGGAGGGCTGGGGTCGCTCATGTCCTTTTGGCATGGTTCACCTGTTCACAAGGGGCCGACCGTTGTCACCTGGGCATCGGTCGGATGGGTCCGCACAGGAGGTGCTTGCTTCGGTGCCGGAGGGGAGGTTCCCATTCCAGGCATTCGAGGATGATTGGCCTTCAGGCAGGCTCTCCCATTCATGAGCCATGGCTTCAACTACGGCAGGAGATGCCATTCGGAGTCCTGCCCTCCGCGATGATCGTCCGCACAAGGGTAGCGGGCCGGCAGCGCCTGGATCGCAAGACTCCGAACACTACATCCGCATCTTCATGGGCAGGACGAAAAGCATCACGTTCATGACCGTCAGCACCACCATCAACGCGGCGTAGGGCATGAAGGTCCCCATCACACGGCCCTCCTTGGCGTGGCTCTTGGCGATGCGGTAGGCCGCATAGATGGAGCCCAGGAAACCGAGCCCGAGGAGCCCGAACTGGAGGACCTGGATGGTCGCGTCGCTCACGAGAGCGGGAGAGGCGTCGTGCCCCACGGCGTGGCCCAGCCAGGCGAGGCCGGTGTAGAACACGGACTTGCCTTCGGCCAGCAGGTGGAACAGGTTGTGGGCAATGTGGCCGGCCATGTCCAGGGCGATGATGGCGTAGCCGAAGCGGGCGAAGTTCTGCCGCGTGGACTCCCCGCTCGCACGCTTGGCGGCCCAGGAGGCCAGGGCCAGGAGCGCCACGGGCACGAGGACGGCGATGGCGAAGGTGATGGTGAACGTCACGTAGTAGCTCTTCGTGCCGACGGCGCGCTCCAGCCAGGCCAGGATCGAGCCCCAGACCTCGAGCATGGTGATGTTCTGGACGAACACGATGCCCATGATGACGGCGGCGAGGAAGGACTCTTCAAGCTTGGGCCGGCGCACGAACCAGAGCTCCTTCGTGGGGGTCCGCAGCTCGAGCTGGATGGAGCCGTTGGGGCAGCTCTTCACGCAGTTGCCGCACAGGTTGCAGTTGGCGCTGGAATCCATGGTCTTGGGGAACTCGAAGAGCGGGCAGCCTTCGGCCTTCTCCGTACCCTTGAAGCATGACGCGCTCTTGCAGGTGGCGCAGATGTCCGGCGTGCCCTTGAGGGACAGGGCTCCCGCCCGGGCGTAGTTGCCCGAGAGCCCGCCCAGGAAGCAGAGGTGGCGGCAGAAGGTGCGCCGCTCCCAGAATGCGCCCGAGAAGATCACGCCCGTGGTGAGCATCAGCATCAGCAGGCCCGAGCCCACGGGGTTCTCCACCACGCCCCAGATGTGGTCGCTCCAGGTGATGAAGATGAAGAGGGCGTCGATGATCCAGATGCCGTACTTCTTCAGGAACATGGGCACCGGCTTGCGGTTGCCCACGAACTTCTGCACCCAGTCGTTGAGGGTGGCAAAGGGGCAGATGGCGCACCAGAAGCGCCCCAGGAACAGGAAGAGAATGGGAATCAGCGGCCACCAGAGCACCCAGGTGAGCGCCGTGCCGAAGTTGTCATGGGCGGCCTTGGGCCCCAGCAGGAGCTGGAACATGATCAGCATGAACACCAGCAGGGTCGGCCACTGGATGATGCCGGGGTACCAAGGGCTGCGCACGAAGGCCTGGATGAGGGGGAAGCGGAGCAGGTTGTGGCCTTCGGCCGCGGATTTGGGCTCAGACTCGGGGGACACGGTTCGGCTCATGCCTTCACCTCACGGGACGATGTTGCGGGGGTGCGGCGGAACTTCAGGACGGCCGCGACGGCGAGGATGGCGGCGTTCAGGAGGGCGAAGACGATCAGGATCCGGCCACCATCCATCGAGGAAGGCGGCGGCTCGGACATCTCCTTCATGCCGTCCTCCTCATGCCCGGACTCGGTGGCATGTCCGTCCTCGGACGGGGTGGCCATGCCCATGCCTTCCATGGCGGGCTGCGGCGGTTTCGCAGGGGTGTGCGATTCGGGCGCCGGGGTCATCTCCATGGGCTTCGCCGGAGAAACCGTGGTCTTCGGCACCGCGGGCTTGGCCGGGGTCGCCTTGGGCGCCGGGTGCTTCGGCGCGGGCGCAGATTCCTCTCCGCTGTTCATGCCCTCCATTCCTTCCATCGTGTCCTGGGAACCCATGCTCATCTGGGCCTGGGCGGGAAGGGTGGCGAGGACCGCGGCAAGCGCCCAGCCAAGCCCCTGGGCGTGACGTATCCGGAACAAGGGTCGTGGCATGGGAAGCTCCTGAGGTGGGAAGCGCGCATGGACAGGCTGCGCCCATCCTCGGCGAAAGGGCGGAGAGAGCGTGCCGCACTGGCGGTAACGGCCGTGAGCCCTGGGGCGAGCTGCGAGCCGGTCTTCCCCATCAAGGGTAGAGGGTCCGGCGCCCCGTGCAAGAAATGGACTCGTTTTCTAAGGATGCTCTAATCCGCGGAAATCGTTCATGATGGATCCTCGTCACGGAGGCTCTTTCCTTGGAGGCGCGGCGTGAAGGTGCTCATCGTCGAGGATGAGATCAAGCTGGGCAACATCCTCTACCAGGGGCTGCGCGAACAGGGCATGACGGTGGATGTGGCCCGGGACGGCGGCAAGGGTCTCGCGCTCGCGCTGGCCCAGGCGTACGACGCGGTGGTCCTGGACGTAATGCTCCCCCAGAAGAACGGCTTCGAGGTGCTGCGGGAGCTGCGGGCCTCCGGGAGCCGCATGCCGGTGCTCATGCTCACCGCGCGCAGCGGGGTGGAGGACCGCGTGAAGGGCCTCGACCTCGGCGCCGACGACTACCTGCCCAAGCCCTTCGC
>CAYZND010000362.1:0-3908 GCA_964479495.1 uncultured Mesoterricola sp. | reverse complement strand
AAATCAGGCGATCCAAACGGTGCAACCTATTTTCGCCTGCTTCAACTGCGCGATCTGGGTTGAGCGGATCCGCATCGCGCAACAGCGCCTGGACCGGGAAGGGACCCGCATCACCGCCGACGCGCTGCAGGACCTCCTGGGGAGACCCTTCCCCGAGGGTCTCTGTGTCCACGACTTCAGCGGCTTCTTCGGAACCCTCTGGTCCGAGGTCTTCGACGTGACCGCCGGAACGGTGGACATCTGCTTCGGACCGCCCACCCACAACCCCTGGCGGACCTTCTCGCTGGATGCACCTGCGGATGGTGTTGTCTACGCAGCCGTCCTGCCGGACACACCGGTGGACCCGGGCTTCTGGCGCAGGCTGGGACCTGGGCTGGAATCCTAAGGCCGGGCGGCCTGGACCTGCAGCTCCTCCCACAGGCCTTCCACATGCCGACGCTCCGTGGGACTGCTGCCGATGGAGACGCGGATGATCTGTTTCCCCTTCAGGACGGCGGGTGTCAGATAGAACCGGCCCCCCTCGTTGATGCGCGCGGCGATGCCCAGGTTGTGGGTGGCCAAGGCAGCCTCGTCCCCCGCCAGCTCTTCCGGAATGTGGCGGATGCAGAGGGTCTGCAGGGGCACCGGTGCCAGGCGCTCCCAGCCGGGGGTGGCATCCACCTGTCCGCGCAGCCACTGTGCGTTTCCGAGATCCCGCCGGATGCGGGCCTGCAGACCCTCCACGCCCAGGTCCCGCAGCAGGAACCAGAGCTTGAGGGCCCGGAACCGACGGCCGAGGGGCACGCCCCAGTCCCGCAGGTTGCGCACCTCCCCATCCTGGGCGGTGCGGAGGTAGCTGGGATTGGTGCTCATCACCCGGATGAGGTGCTGGGGGTCCCGCACGAAGTAGGCGCTGCAGTCGAAGCCCACGCCCATCCACTTGTGGGGGTTCATGACCAGGGAGTCCGCGCGCTCGATGCCTTCCCACATCCACCGGCACTCGGGGAGCACCATGGCCGTGCCCGCCAGGGCCGCGTCCACGTGCAGCCACAGGCCATGCTCCTCCGCCAGCTCGGCGATGCGCTTCACATCGTCGATGGCCGTCGTCGCGGTGGTGCCCACCGCGGCCACCACCGCGCAGGGCACGCGGCCCGCGGCGAGATCGGCCTGCATGGCCGATTCCAGGAGGTCCACCCGCAGGGCATGGTTCTCATCCGTCTCGATGAGTCGGAGGTTCTCCTTCCCGAAGCCTGCGAGCAGCGCGCCCTTGGGCACGGAACTGTGGGCCTGATCGGATGCATAGACCACGCACGGGGCGGCTTCCCACTGGAGCCCACCCTGGTTCTGGCTGAAGGCGGTGGCGCGCTCCCGGGCGCAGAGCAGGGCGCAGAGGGTCGCGGAGGAAGCCGAATCCTGGATCACCCCGGAGAAGGTGTCAGGGAGCCCGAGCAGCGTCCGCATCCAGACCATCACCACGTCCTCGATCTCCGTGGCGGCCGGGCTCGTCTGCCAGCTCATGCCCTGGGCGCCGAGGCCCGCGCAGGCCATGTCGCCCAGCACGGCGGACAGGTCCGAGTTGCTGGGGAAGTAGGCAAAGAAGCCTGGGTGGTTCCAGTGGGTGATGCCCGGCAGCACGATGCGCTCCAGGTCCTCCACGAAGGGGACGGGGCTCTCCCCCTGGGCCGGTGGCTCCGCCGGGAGCTGGCGGGTGATGTCTCCGGGCTTTGCGTGGCTCATGACGGGAAGGCTCTCCATGCGGTCCCGATAGGAAGCGATCCACTCGATGAGCTCATGTCCCGCGCGCCTGAATTCGTCAGTGTTCATTTGAACGGATTCCTTTCAGGAGCCTCCTCGGGGTCGGGGAGGGCGTGGAGGAGGCTGGCCACCACGAGGTTCAGGGCCTGGATGCGGTGCCGGAGCAGGCAGGACATGGGTTCGGGCTTGGCGCCCAGCTTGGCCTTGGGCTGGAGGGCCGTGCGGCCCAGGGAGACCCGCGCCGCGCCCAGGGTGATGGCATCCTCCACCAAGGCGTAGAGCAGCCGCAGATACAGGGGTGCATGCTCCGCGGCCTTGCGGTCGAAGCCGATGTAGTAGCCGATGGCGCCTTCGCCATCCTTCAGGGTGGTGACGAAGCCCCGCAGAGGACCGCCCCCTTTGGGGCGGATCACCGTGGTACGGAAGTCCTCGCTGAACCGCTGGGCCAGGGCGGGGATCCACTCCGGCGTCAGGGTCACCAGCCGCAGCTTCTGCTTGTCGTGCACCTGGAGGTAGAGCGCGTGGATCGCGTGGCCGTGATCCTGGACCTCGTCCGACGTCAGCCTCGCCACCTCCAGGCCGGCTTCGTCGATGTCGCGGAGCTGCTTCTTGATGCCGCTGCGGTAGTCGGACTTCATGTCCTTCAGGTAGTCTTCGAAGGTCTTCCAGGCAGGCTTCAGGTCCAGGACCATGTTGGGCTCCGTCTCGAAGGGACGGTAGCTGAAGCGGCGCAGGGCTTCGGCGGCGCCGGCCTGGGAGGCCGTGAGGTCCTTGACCATGACCAGGCCCGTTTCACCGAGCAGCTTGTCGGCGCGCCGGATGCGGTAGAGGGCTTCCGCCACGGCGGGCCAGAGCTCGTCGGGATTCGTTCCAGGAGCGAAGGCGACGCCGTGGGGCCCCCAGGACAGGAGGTTGCCGCAGACAAGGATGCGGTCCTTGATCCCGGCGAGGGACTTCCGCGTGAGACGGTCCAGTCCGGGACGCTCCGGGTGCGGCTTGGGCAGGGAGGCCGCCGTGACCTCGAGGCTCTGGGCGGAGACCGCGGCCACGGGCGTGCCATCACGATAGATCAGGGCATAGTGGGGCCTCAGCGGTGCGGGCGCATGGCATTCCAGCGTCTCCAGGAAGGCCCGGGACAGGCAGACCGAGTGGCCGGCCACGAGGCTGTCCCAGTGATCGGGCCGGACCATGCCGATGCGATCGAAGAGGGCGAACGCGAAGCCGGTGGGACGGTGACGCTGGCGGTGCCGGGCCTGCACGTCCCGGACGCCGGTGCCCACGCGGCGCACGCTGGTTTTCACCCGTTCGAGGATCGGCATGGAGACTCCGGGAGGAGTCTCCATCTTAGTGCGAAGGAGGCGCGTCACCCTTGGGCGGTTCCAGGAAGCGCACCTGGCCGCTCGCCAGTTCGTAGACCGCGGCGAGGACCTTCACCTTTCCGGCGGAGGACAGGTGCCGCACGATCTCGCTGCGATCGAGGATGGTTTGGGCCTGGCGCTGGGCATTGAGGGCCTCGAGCCGCACCCGGTATTCCACGGCGGATTCGTTGGGATCCTCGGGCAGAGCCTCCAGGAGGCCCGCCATGGCCGCCTGCAGGGACCAGAGGTTGCCCGGGAGCGGCTTTCCGTGGGCTTCCTGCACCGCCTTCACGGCCCCGCAGCTGGTGTGACCCAGCACCACGACCAGCCTGGAACCCAGGTGCTCCAGAGCGTATTCGACGGAGGCGAGCCCCTGGATGTCCGGACTGTTGCCCGCCTCGCGGATCGTGAAGAGCCGACCCAGCTCCTGGTCGAAGATCAGGTTGTCCGCCAGGCGGCTGTCGGAGCAGGTGACGATCACGGCGAAGGGTGCCTGTCCCTTCGCAAGGGCGGCGCGGAGGTCCGTGTCCTGCATGGAGAGCAGCGTACGGATGCGCTTCCCCGACACGAAGCGACCGTTGCCCGCCTGGAGCTCCGCCATGGCCGCCTCGGGCGTCTCGATGGCCTTGAAGGGGACGGCCTGGGCCTTGGCCATCTCCTGCTGCAGGCGCGCGTTGTTCTCGATGAGCTTGATGGCCATGGCCTCCGCTTCGGCCAGGCGGCGCTGTTCCTCGGTGGCCACCGGGACGGGGCGGGGTCGGGCCGGAGGCTTCGGGGGAATTCGCGCGGCGGGCTTTTGCGCGGCAGGCTTTTGCG
>CAYZND010000361.1:2762-3929 GCA_964479495.1 uncultured Mesoterricola sp. | reverse complement strand
AACCCCTTTGCAATCAACGCGGCTCCTTCCGCTTACTTGGACACGCTCCTAGCCTGCCGTTACGAAGTCCGGCAGCTTGGCCAGTTCCGCGTGGCTCCAGCGCAGGAGGCGTTCCGTGGTCTCCCAGGAGACGCAGGCATCCGTGATGGAGACGCCGTACTTCAGCTTCGCCAGGTCCTTGGGGATGGGCTGGTTCCCCTCCTCCAGGTAGCTCTCCACCATGGCGCCGATGAGGGATCGGCTGCCTTCGATGCGCTGTTGGACCACGCTGCGCAGGACGTCTTCCTGTTTTGCATGCTGCTTGCCGGAGTTGGCGTGGCTGCAGTCCACCATGAGCACCGCGGGCAGCCCGGCCTGGGTCAGCTTGGTCTCGGCGAGGCGGATGCTCTCGGGATCGAAGTTGGTCTTGGCGCGCCCGCCCCGGAGGACCACATGCCCGCTGGGGTTGCCCGTGGTGCGCACGATGCTTGTGAAACCGTCCTGGTCGATGCCCAGGAAGCTGTGGGGCGCCCGGGCGGACTGCATGGCGTCCAGGGCCACCTGCAGGGTGCCGTCGGTCGCGTTCTTGTAGCCCACAGGCATGGAGAGGCCGCTGGCCAGCTCGCGGTGGGTCTGGGATTCCGTGGTGCGCGCGCCGATGGCGGCCCAGGTCACCAGGTCGTCGATGTACTGGGGCACGATGGGGTCCAGGAACTCCGTGGCCGTAGGCAGGCCCATGTCCGTGATGGCCAGCAGCAGCCGGCGAGCCTGGCGGAGCCCCGTGTCGATGTCGTGGGTGCCGTTCAGGTACGGGTCGTTGATGAGGCCTTTCCAGCCGAGGGTGGTGCGCGGCTTCTCGAAGTAGACGCGCATGACGATCTCCATCCGGTCCGCCAGCTCCTGCCGGAGCACGTTCAGCCGCTGGGCGTATTCCAGTGCGCCCTCGATGTCGTGGATGGAGCAGGGACCCACCACCAGCAGCAGCCGCGGGTCCTCCTGCCGGAGGATGCGGATCACGGCTTCCCGGCTCCGGGCCACCAGCTCGTTGGCGGTCTCACTGATGGGCAGTTCCCGCTTCAACGACCGTGGGGCCGAGAGTCGGGCAAATCCTCTGACATGGAGATCCTGGGTCTTGATCATAAGGAATTTTACAGGTTGGGAGATCTCTCTGTGTAGGTTCTAATAAAG
>CAYZND010000361.1:0-2752 GCA_964479495.1 uncultured Mesoterricola sp. | reverse complement strand
GGAGTTTTCATCCAAGGAAGGGCCAGATGACCACAGCGAGGCTCGACCGTATCAACCTGCGGATCCTTGAAGAACTGCAGGGGAACGCCCGGATCACCAACCAGGAGCTGGCGGAGAAGGTGGCGCTCTCCCCGAGCGCGTGCCTGGCCCGGGTCAAGAAGCTGGAGGCCGAGGGCATCCTGCGCCGCTTCACGGCCGACATCCGCCTCGAGAAGGTCGAGCGCATCCTCGAAGCCTTCATCGAAGTGACCCTGGAGCACCATAGCCTGAAGGAGGTCCAGCGCTTCCTGGACGCCGCAAAGCTGCACCCGCACATGGTCTCCTGCCATCGGGTGAGCGGCCACTACGACTACCTGCTCCATGTCGTGGCCCGGGACATGCCCCAGCTCCGGGAGATCGCCGACCACCTCCTGTCCGGTGGCCTGGGCGTTTCGAAGATCGCGACGATCCCCATCCTGGATGAGATCAAGCCCTTCGCGGGACTGCCCCTGCGGGCTCTCCTCCGGGACCCCGGGGATGCGACCGCAGAATCTGCGGAATAGACCGGCCAATCACGAGGATTCTTCCGTCCCGGGTCATGCCTTCCCCGGCATCTGCGGGGGGTGTCGGCGCAGACTAGCCGGTGTTCCCGGGTGCGTTCCATGACCGTTGAGCTTGCCTATCCCATCGACCTGGTCCGCCGGCAGTTTCCGGCCCTCCGGCGCAAGCACGCTCGCAAGCCCGTGGCCTACTTCGACGGCCCCGGGGGCAGCCAGGTGGTGGGCACCTGCATCGACGCCATGGCGAAGTACATGCGGCGGGGCGGGGCGAACCTGCACGGCCAGTTCCCTTCGAGCCTCGAGACCGAGGCCCACATCGAGGAGGCCCGCCTGGCCATGGCGGACCTGCTGAACGCAAGCCCCGAGGAGATCGCCTTCGGCGCCAGCGCCACGACGCTGCTCTTCCACCTGGCCCGGGCCATCGGCCGGGACTGGAAGAAGGGCGACGAGATCGTGGTGACGGAGCTGGACCACCGCGGGAACGTGGACCCTTGGATCACGCTGGCCCAGGACAAGGGCGTGACCGTGCGCTGGATCAAGGTGAACCTGGACACCTTCACGCTGGAGCTGGGCGACCTCGATCGGCTCGTCAATGAGCGGACGAAGCTCGTGGCCGTGGGGCTCGCCTCCAATGCCGTGGGCACCGTGAACGACGTGGCCCGCGTCGCGGCCCGGGCCAGGCAGGTGGGCGCGCTGGTGGCCGTGGACGCCGTGCAGGCCGTGCCCCACTTCGCCGTGGACTTCCAGGCCCTCGGCGCCGACATCCTCTCCTGTTCGGCCTACAAGTTCTTCGGACCCCACATCGGCATCGTGGCCATCCGCTCGGAGGTTTTCGAGAAGCTGGCGGTCTACCGGCTGGTGCCCGCGCCTTCCGAGGCCCCCGGCAAGCTGGAGACAGGCACCGCCAACCACGAGGGGCTGGCCGGCATCAAGCCCGCCGTGGAGTTCATCGCCTCCCTGGGGACGGGCCGGAAGCGCCGGGATCGCCTCGTGGCGGGCTACGAGCGGATGGAGGCCCACGAGAACAGCCTGGCGGAGAAGCTCCGCGCGACCCTCGCGACCATGCCCCGGGTCCGCCTCTACCAGGCGCCTCCCGAAGTCCGCAAGACGCCCACCGTAGCCCTCACGGTGGAAGGCATGACCCCTGCGGAGGTTTGCCGCTTCATCATCGACCGAGCCTCCGTCTTCATCGCCGACGGCAACTTCTACGCCTGGACCCTGGCGGAGAAGCTCGGCATCAATCCCACGGGCGCCTGGGTGCGGGCGGGCCTGTCCCCCTACAACACCGAAGAGGAAGTGGACCGCTTCCTCAGCGCCATGGCGCGCATGCTGAAGTGAAGCTGTTCCTGGGATAGGAACGTGCGGGGTGCCTACCGAACCCGCGCATAGATGCAGGCATTCCAGGGCTCGCTGGAGATGTTCGGCCGAACGGCCCACTGCCTCAGCAAGCCTTCCCGGCTGAGTCCCAGCTTCTCGAGAACCCTCACGGAGGCCAGGTTCTCTGCATCGCAGGTGGCCCAGACACGCCGGATCGAAGGTTGGTTCAACACCCATTCGACGACGGCTCGCGCCGCCTTGTGGCATAGCCATGGCCCCAGTGATTCCGGCTCACGAGATAGCCGATCTCGGCGGCGTGGCGGTCCACGCAGCAGGAGGCACCGCCGATGGCCTGATCCCTTGTGCGCAGCGTGATGACCCAGTTGAACTCCATGCCCTCGTCCCATCGAACCTGGCGTTCCTGCAGCGATTCCATTAAGGAATCCATGTTCGTGCGAAGGGGCCAGAGGGTGAAGCGCGCAACCTCTGGGTCACTTCCATAGTCGAAGATGGCCTCTGCATCGGAGAGCCTCGGTCGCCGAAGGCGAAGGTGTTCGAGCTCGAAGGTCTCCGGCGGGATGATCACGGGGCGTCCCTTCGGTCCTCTATTTGGTGGGGTGAAGGCACTCGGGCACCTTGAGGACCTTCGCGAAGGAACCATCCAGGGCCGCCAGGAAGGCCGCATGCACGTGCTCAGGAGCCACCTGGATGCCGTCGTAGGCCTGCCCGGGCGCCGCGCAGGCATCGGCCGCCACCGTGCAGGCGAAGCCCAGGTCGCAGGCGGCCCGGGTGGTAGCGTCGATGCACATGTGGGTCATCATTCCGGCGATGACGAGCCGCGTGCAGTCTAGTGTGCGCAACTTTTCCAGGAGATCGGTCTCGCGGAAGGCATTGGG
>CAYZND010000360.1:2807-3943 GCA_964479495.1 uncultured Mesoterricola sp. | reverse complement strand
CGCCGCAGGCGTCCCTGACCGAGCCGGCTTCCTGCGGGGAGCAGACCACCCCGTCCAGTCCGCAGGACTGGGCCAAGCCGGCCAGATGCAGAGCCATTTCACCCGGTTCCGCCGTGTGGCCCATGCGCGCCAGGGCCTCCCGATCCAGGCTCGTGAGCACGGTTACCGCAAGGAGCTGGGTGCGTCCCCCTCGGCTGCGGTGCGCTCGCACCACCGCGGAGGCGGCCTCCATCATGGCGGGACCTCCCTGGGCGTGGATGTTGATCAGGCTCACGTCCAGGGGCATGAGGGCTTCCAGGGCCCTGGCCACCGTGTTCGGGATGTCGTGGAGCTTCAGGTCGAGGAAGACCGGCGCGTAGGCCTGCACCTCCTTTACGAACTCGGGACCCTCGGCGCAGAAGAGCTCGAGACCCACCTTGAGCATGCCGACGCGCCCTTTCAAGGTGCGGGCCAGCGCAAGGGCCTCCGCGCGCGTGGGCACGTCCATCGCGACCACGAGCCGTTCAAGAGGCGTGAGGGGCAAGGACATGGGAACTCCTGGAAGATCGAAAGGTTCTTCAACCCTGTCATTCTCTCAGGGAAGCTCCCACGAGGACACCCATGCGACCGCAGATCCTCCTTTCGACGCTTACGCTGCTCCTGGCCGAGCCGATCCTGCCCGCACAACCTTTGCCGCTGCCGGAGGCGGTGGATCGGTACCTGGATGCTTGGGATCTGCGGGAAGGGGATCGAGCGCTTCCGCTGCCTCTCGTCGCCTCCCGGGATCGGGCCGCCCTGAAGTGGCTGGCGGCCGCGGCCAATCAGGTGCAACCCGCCAATCCCTTCCCCGAGGGAAGCCCCTCCTGGAAGGAGGCCGAAGGCGTGCGCCGTTTCCTGCAGACGCCGAAGGCGCGCTGGGGCCAGGGGCTGGCGGCGCTGCGCCTGACCGAGAGCGGCTCCTATCTGTCCCTCTGGCGGTGGGGTCAACCTAGAGCTCGTGCCGGGAGCCTGGAACGTCCCCTGCGCCACCTCTGGGAGGACCGGCTGCTGGAGCAGGGTTCACCCGGTGTGGTCCGAAGCCTGTCGCTGCGCCATGCCTTCTGCTTCGCCCTGGCCGAAGGCGACACGGAGCGTTTCGCTTCCCTGAAGGACCGCTT
>CAYZND010000360.1:0-2797 GCA_964479495.1 uncultured Mesoterricola sp. | reverse complement strand
CTTCTTCGGCTTCCAGCGGGCGTTCTCCCTGCTGGGGGCCCCGGCGCCGGTTGTCCACCTCTGGACCCTGCCTGCCCTGGAGTCCGTGGACCTGCCCCTGAGTGCCCTGGGGGGAGCCAGGCTTCGGTTCGAGATGGATCCGGGCCAGGGTCTGCCCGCCTTTCCGGCAGGGACCATCTGGATCGTGCCAACGCTGGAAGGTCGCCAACCCGATGCCTCCACCTACCTCGAGGGGGACAGCCTGGAGGAGGCCAAGCGCCTGATACCCCGCCTCAAGGCCGCAGGACGCACGGCCTTCCTGGCTCCCAGCCGAGGGGTCTTCGAGGCCTACGCCCTGATGTACTTTCCCCTCCAGATCGACGTGGATGGGCAGGGGAACATCCAGCGCATCATCATGGGGGATGCTGCGCGAGCTAGGTTCTAGCCGATTCCCATTCCCTGAAGCAGCGCGGTGACCGCGCCCCAGACCATCTGGCTCCAGTAGTGGAAGCCCTTGAGGGCTGGCCGGCTCGTGTAGGACGCATGGAGGCGGTCCCTCAGGATGGGGTACTGGCCGTCCGGATCAAGGATGGCGGCGGTGACCGGACTGTCGAAGTCGTAGGTCACCCAGCGGTCCTGGCCATCCCAGGTCAGGCGGTGCTCCAGGCGGTTCTCCAGCCGGACCCAGAGCACGATGGGGCGGCGGATCCCACCGCGCCGGACCAGGGTGATGGAGCCTTTCTGGCTCGGGGCGAGGGGCTGCGGGGGCACGAAGGTCGGCCCTCCGGCCGTGGCCATCCAGCCTCCCTGGTACTGATCCCGGGTCCCCACCTCATGGATCACCACATCGAAGGTATCGGAGCCTTCCGCGAAGTCCTTCCAGAAGCTGTCCAGGTTGCGTCCGGAGACCCGTTCGGCGATCCGTTTGAGATCCGCGAACGTCGGATGCCTGAAGGCCATCTCCTCGGCATAGGCCTTCATCACGCGCTCCATGAGCGGTCGACCCAGGGTGGCTTCCAGCTGATTCAGCACCAGCACGGGCTTGGAGTAGGCCGACCGAGCGTAGTGGCCGTAGTCGTATGCCTGGAAGCCCACCTGGGTCATCGGATCCATGAAGGGGGAGTGCCAGTAGTCCGCGACCTCGAGGTAGTCCGTACCCACCTGCAGGCGCTCGCTGGCAAACAGGGCCTGATGGGTGCGTTCAAGCGCCTTGTGCGTGAACCAGCTCGTAAGGCCTTCGTCCAGCCATGGCTCCTCCAGCTCGTTGGAAGCCAGCATCCCCTGGAAATACTGGTGCGTGAACTCATGGATGCTCACCTGCTCGGGTCCACCCTTCAGGTGGTGGGGCCAGAAAGGCAGGTCCAGGTCCCCGCGGAGATTCCAGGGGTCGAACGTCCCCGGCGACGCGGTGAACAGGGTTGGGTATTCCATGCCGTCCGCGCCCTCGGCATCCTCAGGCACGCCCACCACGGATAGGACGGGGTAGGGGTAGGGGAAGAAGCTGTCGGCGGAGAGCCTCAGCGCCGCCTGCACCGCGGCCCGCTGCCGCTCGAAGCCTGAACGGCGTCCGGGCTGGGTGAAGTAGAACACCTGAACGCCCCGGTATTCGTGGGTCTCGAAGCTCCAGCTGCTCAGCGGGGCAGCGGCCCATGCGAAGTCGTGGACGTCTTCCGCGTGGAGCTTCCAGATCACGTGATCCTTGCGTTTGGGATCCTTGGGGATGTCCTCCAGGGTCTTGAAGTTGGTCTGGGTACCCGTGTGAGCCAGCAGCAGCGCATTGGGGACCGAGAGCTCCACGTCGAAGGTCCCGAAGTCCGAGAAGAACTCGGTATTGGCGTGATAGGCATGGCAGTTCCACAGGCTTCCCTGGTAGACGCCCACCTTGGGGAACCACTGGGCCCCCATGAGGAAGCCCGATGCCTGCGGGGTCTTTCCACTCCAGCCACTGCGGTTGACGATGCGAGGGAAGCGGGCCTCCCATCGGAGGTCCACCTGGATGGTCTCCCCCGGCTGGATGGGTCTGGGAAGCCTCAGCCAGTAGACCGTCTCATCCTCGCCGTAGTGGCCTAGCAGATTTTGGCCTTCCATTCGGGCTTCCCGCAGGTCGCAGTAGCCCCAGGCGTTGGCATCCGACATGCGGGAAGCCCCCTCGGACCCGTTCCAGCCGCCTTCCTTGAAGTAGAGGGACTGCGGACCCTTGAAGGCATTGAGGTAGAGGTGCAGCGGGAACTCTTGGGTGGGTGCGTAGCCCTCGTTCCTCCAGGAGATCGTCTCCCGGCCCTCGAGGGTCTTCTGCGTCCAGTCGAGGCTGGCCTCTATCCGGTAGTTCGCAATCCTTGGCGACTTAGGCGCTTCGAACCATTTCTCGGGCGTCCAGGCCCCCAGTGCCGCTCCCGCCAGGATCAGGCACAGACTCAGGATGGAATGCACGACGACCACGAATACTCCGGACTGCCCCGAGAATATCGCAATCCCGCCTTGCTTCAGGGCCCGTCCGTGCTATATTTACTATCCGCCGCGGGGTGGAGCAGTCCGGTAGCTCGTTGGGCTCATAACCCAAAGGTCGCAGGTTCAAATCCTGCCCCCGCTACCAACTGAAATTAGGAGGCACAGCTAAAAAGGCTGCGCCTTTTGTTTTTCTGCTATTTTGAATAAGTGATATGCTATAATTAAGGCATACAAATCGGAGGCAAAGCTATGAAGAATGTGAGATTGCCTGTTATTATCACGCGGGATGAAGATGGCTATTACGTCGCCGAAGTGCCTGTGCTCAGAAGTTGCTTCACTCAAGGGAAAACCAGAGAAGAAGCTCTGACGA
>CAYZND010000359.1:0-3945 GCA_964479495.1 uncultured Mesoterricola sp. | reverse complement strand
AGCCTTGTCGGAGACCCGGGATCGGGCCAAACAGGCTTCGGAGGCGGCCTCCCAGACGCGGCGGATGATGGGCTCGGCTTCGCCCCGGGCGCGTTCCAGCAGGGTCAGCATGGGAAGGGTCAGTTTGCCTTCCCGCAGATCTGAGAAGACGGGCTTGCCCAGCTGCTCGGCGGTGGCCGTATAGTCCAGGAGGTCATCCACCAACTGGAAGGCACGGCCGATCTCGAGGCCGTAGGTCCGAAGGGCTCTGCAGTCGCTCTCGCTCCGGCCAGCGAGCACAGCAGCAGTCTCGGTGCAGCCACTGAAGAGGAGAGCCGTCTTGCGCTCCTGGATCTCGAAATAGTCCTTGCGGCTGGTGCCGAGATGGTAGAGGCAGTCGTTCTGGAGGAGCTCCCCCTCGATCATGCGTGTGGTGACATCACAGAGGATCTCCATGAGGCGCCAGTTCTGCCCCTGGATGGCGCTGGACATGGCGTGGAGGTAGAGCAGGTCGCCGAAGAGCACGGTCAGGGTGTTGCCCCAAACGGAGTTCAGGGTGGGCTTGCTGCGCCGCTGGGTGGCGTGGTCGATGACATCGTCGTGCACCAGAGTGGCCGTATGGATCAGCTCGAAGACCGCACCGAAGCGCACGTCCTGGCTCCCTTCGGCGCCGCAGAACTTCGCCGCCAGGAGCACCAGCGCCGGGCGCAGGCGCTTGCCCTGCCCCGCGCGCACATGGTCGGCCAGCTTGCGCACCACTGGCAGGTCGCTCTTCAGAAGCGACTGCAGCTCCTCCTCCACCGCCGAGAGCTTGCCGGCGATGGGGTTGAAGTAGCGAAGCAGGTCGAGGCGGCTCATTCAGCCTCGGTAATTGGTGAACTGGAGGTCCATGCCCTGGTCGTGCTTCTTCAGGAGGGTCATGCACTCCTGGAGCTCGTCCTTGCTCTTGCCGGAGATGCGCAGCTGTTCGCCCTGGATGGCCGCCTGCACCTTCAGCTTGGCGTCCTTGATGGCCTTCACCATGGCCTTGGCCTTTTCGGTGGGGATGCCCTGGAGGATCTTCACCTCCTGGCGCACGGTCCCCTTGGTGGCGGGCTCCACCTTGCCGTATTCCATGGACCTAATGCTCACGCCCCGCTTGACGAGCTTGGTCTGCAGGACATCGATGACGGCCTTCAGCTTCACCTCGTCATCGCTCTTGAGGACCAGCACGGCCTCATCCTTGAGCTCGATGTCGGACACAGAGCCCTTGAAGTCGTACCGCTGCCCGATCTCCTTCATGGCCATGGTGATGGCGTTCTTCACCTCATCCATGTTGACTTTCGACACGACATCAAAGGTGCACTCGCTGGCCATCGTCGTTCTCCATAGGCAGTCCCCATGGTAACTCGGAGTCGGCGGGAGCGCCCGGGTTCAGCTCCGGATTGGTGCCGCGCCCTCCAGCTCCTTCCGGAGCTCCGTCCAGCCTTCCCAGGCATAGAGCCGCAGGAAGGCCGCCAGCACCAGGGCGTGATGGATCTCGCCGGTCCGGATCATGTCCTGCCATTCCTTCCAGGGAACGGCCCATACCCTCAGTTCCTCGGAGGGGTCCAGCTCCAGGCGGCCCGTGGACCGGCAGTTCATGGCCAGGAAGAAGTGGCAGTGGTTGTTCTGCACCGCCGGATTCGGGGTGCAGCTGCCCAGCGCCACCCACTCCTCGGACACGTAGCCGGTCTCTTCCTTCAGCTCCCGGGCGGCGCTTTGGAACGGATCTTCCTCGGGGTCGCAGACCCCGCCCACGATCTCGAAGGTGGGGGCATCGATGCCGTGGCGGAACTGCTCAACCACCAGCAGTTCGCCGCCTTCCTTGGCCGGCGTGAAGGCCACGACATTCACCCACTCGGGGCACAGGAGCCGGGTGAACTCGTGGGAGCGCTCCGTGTGGGGAGACTGACGGCGGGTGGCGATCTGGTCGAAGAGCCGGGAGGCTCCCCTCAGGCTGCAATCCTGTTCCTTCCAGGGGGTGCTGGGGTCGAATCCCGCCGAGTGCTGGGCAAGGAGCCGCATCGGGCCTCCAATGGTGATGTT
Organism: uncultured Mesoterricola sp.; assembly: GCA_964479495.1. GTDB lineage: Bacteria > Acidobacteriota > Holophagae > Holophagales > Holophagaceae > UBA1801. The sequence goes on along the minus strand of CAYZND010000359.1, from coordinate 1,899 downwards.
CCAGTGTAGGGCACCCCCTTCATCGGAGGCGAGGATGGTGCTATGGTTCGGCCATGCTCCGCCGTTCCGTCGTCGCCCCGGCCCTCCTTGCCCTGCTTGCGCTCTCCTGCGAGTCCAGCGATCCCAGGCTTCCCCAGAGTCTGTACGACGAGGCCGTGGAGCTCAACAAGGCCGGGAAGACCCTGGAAGCGAAGAGCATGATGGAGATGATCTCCAAGCAGTTCCCGGAGACGACTCCCGGGAAGCAGGCGGCCAAGGACCTCTACCTGATCGAGATGCTCCTGAAGCAGGACCTCCAGCAGCGCCAGAAGGAGCTGGTGGACGACATGAAGCGGGTGGCCAACGCACTCACCCGCTACAGGGACAAGGAGGGTGAATACCCGATCGCCCTTTCCGCCCTGGTGCCCAACTACCTGGAGAAGGTGCCCGAAACCCCCTGGGGACATCCCCTCTTCTACCGCCCGTTCGTGAAGGTCCCCATCGTGGACATCAAGGGCAAGCGCGGCGCGGTCTCCCAGAAATTCAACACCGCCTTCGACGGCTACCACCTGGCCAGCCTCGGCATCGACCTCCAGCCCGGGGGCGAGGGCATGGCCAGCGATGTCTTCATCGTGGACGGGGAGTTCTACCGGGACAAGACGCTGCCGGTCATCCCGCAGCCGCAGCCCCTGCGGTAGGAAAACGGCCCGCTCACGCGGGCCGTTTCCATGGAGCGAGGCTCGTTCTACTTGACGCCCCAGTCCAGCACGACCTTGCCGGACTTGCCGCTGTTCATGGCCTCGAAGCCCTTCTGGTATTCCTCGATGGGGAAGCGGTGGGTGATGACACCGCTGATGTCCAAGCCGCTCTGGATCATGGCGGACATCTTGTACCAGGTCTCGTACATCTCGCGGCCGTAGATGCCCTTCAGGAACAGGCCCTTGAAGATGACCTTGCCCCAGTCGATGGCGGCATCCTCGCCGAAGATGCCCAGCATGGAGATGCGGCCACCGTTCACCATGTTCTCGATCATGCTGCGGAAGGCGTGGATGTTGCCGCTCATCTCCAGGCCGATATCAAAGCCCTCGGTCATGCCGAGTTCCTTCATGGTGATCTTGAGATCCGTCTTGGAGACGTTGACGGCCTTGGTGGCGCCCAGCTTCATGGCCAGGTCCAGGCGGTAGTCGTTCACGTCGGTGATGACGACGTTGCGCGCCCCGGCCTTCTTGCAGATGGCCACGGCCATGATGCCGATGGGGCCGGCGCCGGTGATGAGCACGTCCTCGCCCACCATCTCGTAGGAGAGCGCCGTGTGCGCCGCGTTGCCGTAGGGATCGAAGATGGAAACGACCTCGTCGGGGATGCTGGCGGGCACGGGGAAGACATTCTCGGCGGGCAGGCAGAGGTATTCCGCGAAGGAGCCGGGACGGTTCACGCCCACGCCGATGGTGTTGGGGCAGAGGTGGCGCTTGCCCGCGCGGCAGTTGCGGCAGTGGCCGCAGACGATGTGGCCCTCGCCGGTGACGCGCTCGCCGCCCTTGTAGCCGGTGACGGCGCTGCCCACCTTCTCGATGACGCCCACGTACTCGTGGCCCACGTGCATCGGCACGGGAATGGTCTTCTGGGCCCAGGCGTCCCAGTTCCAGATGTGCACGTCCGTGCCGCAGATGGCGGACTTGTGGATGCGGATCAGGACGTCGTTCGGCCCCACCTCGGGGACCGGGACGTCCATCATAGTGAGGCCAACGGCCCGTTCAGCCTTGACGAGTGCACGCATGTGTTTCTCCTTGGTGGTGGGTGCTTTCCGGGAACAAGAATTTAGCCACGAAGGGCCACGAAGGGCCACGAAGGGGAAGACAAAACATTCTTTTGCTTTTCTTCGTGGCAGCCCGCAGGGCGTCTTCGTGGTCCTTCGTGGCT
>CAYZND010000358.1:2564-3966 GCA_964479495.1 uncultured Mesoterricola sp. | reverse complement strand
GTGTATAAGAGACAGCTCGAAGTGGGCCTCATGGAGGCCCACTTCGAGGGCGTGACCCGGGCGGTCTTCGAGCGGGACCTCGCGGAGAAGCGGTGGGCGATCCTGCTCAGGACGGAGGCCGACGAGCTGGCGGGTTTCAGCACGGTGCAGGTGCTGGACACGGTGTTCGAGGGGCAGCCCCACCGCTTCCTGTTCAGCGGCGACACCATCGTGGCCCCGGCCTACTGGAACCAGCCGGCCCTGGCGGGCGCCTTCGGCCACCTGATCCTGCGGGCCATGGCGGAGTACGGCGAGGAGCGGCTGCACTGGTTCCTCATCACCAAGGGCTACCGCACGTACCGGTTCCTCCCCCTCAACTTCACGTCCTTCCATCCGGCCCCGGGCCGGCCGGCACCCGCGGAGGCGCAAGCGCTCCTGGCGCACGTGGCCCGCCTGAAGTTCGGCGCCCAGTTCGATGCGGCGTGCGGCGTGATCCGCGCGGACGGGACCAAGGACCGCCTGCGGCCGGAGCTCTGCGCCATTCCCGAGGGCCGGGCCACGGACACCCACGTGCGCTTCTTCCTGGAAAGGAATCCGGACTACGCCAAGGGAGACGAGCTGACCTGCCTCACGGACCTGCGGAGGGACAACCTCACGGCCCTGGGCTGGCGCCAGATCGAGCGGACCCGGCCCCGGTGGGTGGACTGATGGGTGCCTGCTCCGGCTTGCTGCGCTACGGCTCCTGCGTCCTGGTGCCCTGGGGCGGGTACGTCGCCCTGGCCTGGACCGGTGCCGCGCGGCTGGTGGCGGCTCCTCGCGAGGAGCTGCTGCGCGCCTGGGAGGGCCGCCTGCTGGGGGGGGTCACCGCCCCGGAACTCCTGGCGGCCTGGATGCGTCCCCCGGCGCTGCGGGCCCTGCTGGTCGCCACCTACCTGAGCTTCTACGCCGTGCTCCTGGCGACACCCGCCTGGCTCCTTTGGCGGGGGCGGCACGGGGCCTTCGAGCGGCTGCGGAGCCGCCTGGCCCTGGCTGGGCTGCTCGGCTACGCCGCCTACTTCCTGGTGCCGGCGCGGAGTCCCTACTACGTGCTCGCGCTCTACGAACGGCCCGAGTTCCGCTTCTCGCAGGGCCTCGTGCACCGCGCCCTGGAGGGCCGGGTCGCCTTCCTGTACGACGCCTTCCCCAGCATGCACATCGCCTTCGCGGCCCTGATCGTCGGTGTGGTTGCCGTGCCGGAGGGCGCCGTCTTCGGGGTCCTCTGGCTGGGACTCCTGGTCCTCTCCACCCTGGCCACGGGGGCGCACTGGGGCCTGGATGCGGCCGCGGGACTGGCCCTTGCGGCGCTCGTGGCCGGTGTGCTGAACGTCGTCGAGCGACCGCGGAGGAGCCGCCCATGACCCGCCCCTTCCGCCTGACCTTCGTC
>CAYZND010000358.1:0-2554 GCA_964479495.1 uncultured Mesoterricola sp. | reverse complement strand
CTACTGCATCGTCCAGAGGTAGAGGAACTGGGGCTGGTGCGGCCCCAGCGCCCGGGCCAGGTCCACGTTGAGCAGGTTGACCGTCGTCGCCCCGGCGGCCGGCCCGCCCCCGTTCAGCCTCGAATAGATGTTGGCCTTGTACTGCATCGGCCGGAAGCCGGGGCAGTCCTACCTGCGCACCTGGCAGATGGAGCCCCTCCCCGTGGCCGTGCTCGCGGCCCTGACCCCGGCGGGCGTCGAGCGCCGCTTCCACGACGACCGCCTGGAGGCCATCCCCTACGACGAACCCACGGACCTGGTGGCCATCAGCACGGAGGTCTACACCGCCAAGCGGGCCTACCAGATCGCCAGTGAGTACCGGCGCCGGGGCGTGCCCGTCGTGCTCGGCGGCTTCCATGCCACGCTGGTGCCGGAGGAGGCCGCCCGCTACGGGGAGAGCGTGGTGGTGGGCGAGGCCGAGGACACCTGGGGGCAGGTGATCGAGGACTACCGGAGCGGCACGCCCCGGAAGCTCTACCGGGCCGCTGCGCCCCCGGCCCTGGACCGCTCGACGCCGGACCGCTCCATCTACGCGGGGAAGCGCTACCTGCCCGTGGGCCTGGTGGAGGCGGGCCGCGGCTGCACCTTCGCCTGCGAGTTCTGCGCGATCCAGACCTTCCACCGCTCCACCTACCGCCGGCGGCCCGTGGACCAGATCCTGGCGGACGTGCGGGCCGTGAAGGACCGCTCGAAGCTCATCTTCTTCGTGGACGACAACATCGTCTCGGACTCCGCCTCCGCCCGGGAGCTCCTGGAGGCCCTGGTCCCCCTCAAGGCCCGCTGGGTCAGCCAGGGCAGCATCAACGCCGCCATGGACGAGGACCTCCTGCGCCTCCTGCGAGCCAGCGGCTGCAAAGGCCTGCTGATCGGCTTCGAGAGCCTGGAACCCGCGAACCTGCGCCAGATGGGCAAGGGCGTGAACCTGGCCCAGGGCGACTACGAGCGCGCCATGACGAACCTGCGCCGGCACGGCCTGCGCGTCTACGGCACCTTCGTGTTCGGCTACGACGGGGACACGCCGGAGACCTTCGAGGCCTCCCTGGCCTTCGCCCGGCGTCACGGCCTCTACCTGTGCGGCTTCAACCACCTGGTGCCCATGCCCGGCACGCCCCTGTACCGCCGCCTCGAAGCGGAGGGGCGGCTCCTCTACGACGCCTGGTGGCTGGACGACGCGTATGCCTACAACACCCTCCCGTTCCGGCCCGCGCGGATGAGCCCCGAAGAGGTGCGGGAGCGCTGCCTGGATGCGCGGCGGCGCTTCTACTCGCTCCACAGCACCGCGCGGCGCGCCTTCCACCCCTCCAACCGCTCGGACTGGACCTTCCTCCAGGCCTTCTTCGCCCTGAACCTGCTCCACCGCTTCGAGATCGGCAAGCGGGACGCCCTGCCCCTGGGGGACCGGAACTTCCAGGGAGCGCTGCTGGAGGCTTCCCGGTGAGGATCACGCTCATCCGGCCCCGGTTTGCGGAGGGCTACCGCAGCCCCGCCCGGATGGAGCCCCTGGCCCTGGGCATCCTGGCGGCCCTGACGCCGGAGGGGCACGAGGTCCGCGTGGTCGACGAGCGGGTGGAGGAGATCCCCTACCATGCGCCCACGGACCTGGTGGGCCTCTCGGTCTGCACCTTCTCGGCGCGCCGGGCGTACGACATCGCCGCCCGCTACCGCCGCCAGGGCGTGCCGGTGGTGATGGGGGGCTTCCACCCCACCCTCGCCCCCGAGGAGGCCCTGGAGCATGCGGACGCCGTGGCCCTGGGGGATGCCGAGGGCACCTGGCCCCGGATCCTGGAGGACGTCGCCGCGGGCCGGCTCCAGCGGGCGTACGACGCGCCCTCCTCGGCGGAGGCCGTGGCTCCGGACCGGCGCGTGTTCCGGGGGAAGGGCTACCTGCCCGTCCGCCTGGTGCAGTTCGGCCGGGGCTGTCCCCGGACCTGCGAGTTCTGCTCGATCCAGGCCTTCCACGGGGGCCGCGTCCGGCACCGGCCCGTGGAGGCGGTGGTGGCGGAGCTGCAGGCCTGCGGCTCCCGGCGGGTCTTCTTCGTGGACGACAACCTGCTGGCGGACAAGGCTGCGTTCCGGGCGCTGATGGAGGCCATCCTGCCGCTGGGCCTGCGCTGGTCCAGCCAGATGGACCTGGGCATCGCGGACGATCCGGAGCTGCTGGAGCTGGCCCGCCGCAGCGGCTGCCAGAGCCTCACCATCGGCTTCGAGTCCCTGAACGAGCCGAACCTGAGGCAGATGGGCAAGGCCTGGAGCCGCGCATCCCAGTATGCCGGGCGCCTGGAGCGCCTCCGACGCGCGGGGATCATGGTCTACGGCACCTTCGTCTTCGGCTACGACGGGGACGACCCCGGCGCCTTCCGCCGCACCCTGGCCTTCGCCCTGGAGCAGCGGCTCTTCATCGCCAACTTCAATCCCCTCCAGCCCTTTCCCGGGACGCCGCTCTACGCGCGCCTGCAGCGGGAAGGGGGGCTGGTCCGCGAGCGCTGGTGGCTGGAGCCCGGCTACCGCTGGCACG
>CAYZND010000357.1:0-3983 GCA_964479495.1 uncultured Mesoterricola sp. | reverse complement strand
TCCAAGTGCCGAGAAGCAGATAAGGCAGGCGCCAAGCTTGAGGAAGGCCAGGTGTATATCGGCGCGCCTCTCGTAGCGGACTGTAAGGCGGCGGAAATGGCGAAGCCATGCAAAGGTCCTCTCAACAACCCACCGGTGCCTTCCCAGTCTGTCGTTGGATTCCACGCCGCGACGGGCGATCCGCGAGAGCATTCCTCGCTTGCGGCAGGCTTCACGGCAGCGTTTGAAATCGTAGGCCTTGTCCGCGTGCAGCTTCCAAGGCCTTCGTCTTGGTCGGCCACGTCCTTTCCGTATGCCTGGCACACCATCCAGGATCTTCTCGAAGGGCATGGAATCGTGCTGGTTTGCCGGGCCAGCGAGGATGCTCAGCGGTATCCCATTGGAGTCCGTCATCAGGTGGTGCTTGGTTCCGTTCTTCCCACGGTCCGTTGGGTTCGGTCCAATCGCTTCGCCCCCCTTTTTGCCCGGATGCTTGAGGCATCCACGGCGGCTCGCTCCCAGTCGATCTTTCCGGCATCGTTCAAGGCTTCAAGCAGGGTCCTGTGCAATTGGTCCCATATGCCAAGCGCTTGCCACTCGCTCAACCGGCGCCAGCAAGTCATGCCGCTGCCGCAGCCCATCTCTTTCGGCAGATCCGCCCAGCGAATGCCTGTCTTCAGCACGAACAGAATCCCCCGCAATGCAGCTTGGTCAGCAATTCGCGGGCGTCCGCCATCGGGTCGCGATGGTGGCACTGGAAGCAGGGGAGCGATGCGCTCCCATAGAGCAGAGGGCAGGATCTCTTTGGCCATCCAATTACACTATGCACCGTAAGTGCATAGTACAAGGGGTTTTGTTACCACTTCTAAGACCGATCCGACCCTGCCCATCGGCATCCTCACCTCGAACGAGGACAAGGACACGGTGAAGTCGGCGCTGCACCTGGGTGTGAACGAGTTCCTCAACAAGCCCTTCGAGGCGCACGAGCTCCTGCGGAGCATGGAACGTCTCCTGGCGACCCGCGCCACCCGGGCCCAGGAGCGCAGGTCCATGGAGACCGCCCAGGCGGTGCGGACGGCCCAGCGCACGATGGTGGCCGTCCCCGAGAAGGGCATGCCCCTCTACAGCTTGTACGAACCGCTGACGGACGCCGGTGGCGATGTGTTCCGCTGCATGAAGTGCGCGGACGGCTCCATCCTTTTCATCCTGGCCGACGTGGCGGGGCACTCGGTGCTCAGCTCTTACGCCGTGGCATCCTTCCTGGCCATGCTCTCCACCTTCGTGGGCGAGTGCCTCTGCCTGATGGCCCTGCCCTCATCTGACACGGAGCGCCCGAATCTGCTGCATGCCTGTGGGCTGTACGGAACGCTCCCATGTCAGCCTCTTCAGCACCTGGCCCTCAAGTTCAACGAGGGCATCCAGGCCGGTCCCTTCTCGGAGATTCCGGTCTGCGCCTTGCTCGGGCAGTGGAATCCCGCCAACGGCACGTTGTGCCTGCTCAACGCCGGCATTCCTCACGGCGTGGTCTACCACCAGACGGACGCAAGCATCACCAGCGTGCCCATCAATGGGACCCCCCTGGGCATCTTCCCCGAGCCGCTCCTGGAGGAGACGATCCTGGTGCTTGAGCCCGGGGACCGCCTGCTCTTCGGCAGCGATGGCTTCTTCGACGCGGCTTCCAGCGACCGCACGACCTTCTCGGAAGTCCTCCAGGAACACTGGGCGTCGCTTCGCCACGTTCCCATCGATGCCGCCCTGAGCGCGATCTGTGAGAAGGCCCGGGACCACAGTCATGGGGTCATCGCCGATGATCTCCTGGTGATCGGCTTCGAACAACCCGCGCTGGAAGCCAGCAGGGATGAGCTCTCCCTGCGCATGCCCTCCACAGCCCGGGCCATCGACATGGCCTGCGACCGGCTGGATGCGTGCCTCCGTGCCTCCCGCCTGGCGGATCGGCTCGACCCATCCCGGCGGTTCGACATCGGCATCGCGGTGCGCGAGGCACTGACCAACGCCGTGTTCCACGGGAACGGCAACCGCCCGGAGGCCTATGTGACCCTGCGGTGCAGGCCGGAGGCCGACCGCCAGTGTGTGGTGGTCAACGTGATGGATGAAGGCCCCGGGTTCGACCTGGCCAGCCATGCACCGCCCGACGACCCGCTGTCGGAGCGGGGCCGGGGCATCCCGTTGATCCGGACCTACGCCCAGGACGTGAGCATGCAGGGCAGTGAACTGACCATGACGTTCCGACTCGAGGAGACTCCCGATGAACACCGCCAAGTCCACGCTCTCAGCTAAGAAGAAGGGCGAGGTGCTGCGCCTGACGCCCAGGACGGACCTTGTGGCGAGCACGGTCGAGGGCCACCGTTCCTCGCTCATGAAGGCGATCGAGGAAGGGAGCGAGTCCGTGGTGCTGGACCTCTCCTCGGTGGATCAGATCGACTCCCTAGGCATCACGCTGGTGCTGGGCCTCTTCAAGAGCTGCCAGAAGTCCGGCGCGGCCTTCAGCATCGAGGGCGTGAAACCCGACATCCTGCGCGTCTTCAAGCTCTTCAACCTGACCAAGTTCTTCCCCGTCACAGAGGCGTAGCCCCATGGCCAGCATCGTGGACGAAAGCATCATCTCGGACTTTGTGGCCGAGAGCCGGGACCATCTGAACCTCATCGAGCCCGACCTCCTCGCCATGGAGCAGGGAGGCGCCTCCCAGGACATGCTGAACCGCGTCTTCCGCGCGATCCACAGCATCAAGGGGGGCGCAGGCTTCCTGGCGTTCGAGGCCCTCAAGAACCTCAGTCACGCCATGGAGAGCGTCCTCATGCTCGTGCGGGACGGCAAGCTCGGCGTGGACGATCGCCTGATGGATGCTATGTTCTCCAGCATGGACCGCCTGCGGGCGATGCTGGACGACATCCAGGCCAGCGACCAAGTGCCCATCGAACAGGAAATGGGCCTGCTGCGTTCCATCCTGGAGCACCAAGGCGTCGAGCCGGGAGCCCAGGTGAAGGGCCAGACCAAGGGGGAAGGAGGGCGCAAGCGGGAGTTCGACCTCGATGCGCAGGATGTCCGGTCGGCCCTGGCCCACGGGATGAACCTCTTCCACGCCGTGGCCCACCTGCACAAGGACATCAAGGACAAGAACATCACGCCCCTCGCGTTCCTCAACAATGCGCAGAGCGTGGGCCAGGTGCTGAACGCCTACATCGACCTGGGCGAGATCGCGGACCTGGAGCACTGCCTGTCCCAGGACCTGGCCGTGACGATCCTCTTCGGCTCGGTGCTGGAGGCGGACCTGGCGGCCATGGCCCTGAAGCTCCCGGCCGAGCAGGTGGCCATGCTGGACATGAAGGCCATCCGCAAGCAGGTCAAAGTGGAGAAGGCCGAGAAACCGGGAAAGGCCCCTGCCATCGAGCCTCAAGCCGCGCCGCTGCCCGAGGCGGTTGCTCCCGCGCCCGAGGCCGAAGCGCCGGCTGAGGCAGTGGAGGAGGGGCCCGAGGCCGCCAGCCAGGAGGCCTCAGCCGCCAAGTCCTCCCGCACGGAGACCGGCGCTGAGACGCTGCGGGTCCGCGTGGACCTGCTCACGGAGCTCATGAACCAGGCCGGGGAGCTGGTGCTCAGCCGGAACCAGCTGCTGCGGGCGCTCACCGGGCACAGCCGCGACATCCCCGGGCTGGCGTCGATCCTGCAGAACATCAACCAGGTCACCTCCGAGCTCCAGGAGGGGATCATGCAGACCCGGATGCAGCCCATCGGGACGGTCTTCAACCGCTTCCCGCGCATCATCCGCGACATGGCCCGTCAGCTCGGCAAGCAGATCGAGGTGCAGATCAAGGGCGCCGAGGTGGAGCTGGACAAGTCCATCGTCGAGCTGCTGGTGGATCCGCTCACCCACATCATCCGCAACTGCGCCGACCATGCCATCGAGATGCCGGAGGAGCGCCGGAAGGCGAAGAAGAACCCCACGGGCCAGCTCCTGCTCCACGCTTACCACCAGGGCGGCCAGGTG
>CAYZND010000356.1:0-3985 GCA_964479495.1 uncultured Mesoterricola sp. | reverse complement strand
GCTCTTCCCCTCCTCCAACACCTTCCTCGAGAAGCCCGCGCCCGTGGAACCCAGCAGCCAGTTCAACCGCTCGGGGCGGATCCTGGTGGTGGACGACGAGCCGGACATCCGCTTCGCGGCCTTCGACATCTTCGAACACCTCGGCTTCGAAGCCCTCCTCGCCGCGGACGGCATGGAGGCCCTCGCGCGCGTGAGGGAGCACCAAGGCAAGCTCCGCCTGATCCTGCTGGATATGACCATGCCACGCATGAACGGGGTCGAGTGCCTGAAGGCGATCCGCGAGATCGACCCCGAAGTGCCCGTGCTGATGACGAGCGGCTACAGCCAGAACGAGAGCGCCAGCGAGCTTGCGGGCCTGCACTTCAACGGCTTCCTGGAGAAGCCCTACAGCCTTTCGTCCCTCAAGGCGAAGATGCGGGAGATCCTGGGCTAGAACGCCTAGGCCAGAAGCCTCTCGAGGCATGCGACGGCTTGGCTCCGCTGGGTCAGGCTGGCGGCCTTGCCCTGGAAGAAGCCCTTGGCGCCGCCCCCCTTGGCTTCCAGCAGACCCGCGATCTCCTTGCCCGCGGCCACCACACCCAGCTTCGACGCCTCACCCGCCGCCAGCGTGAAGGCATGGGCACCTTCCACCGAAGCGGTAAGGAACACCGCCTTGGCGGGTGCCGCTCCCACCAGCTGGCGCGCCACCTTCTGGAGGAAGCCCCCATCGCGCCCTTCGAAGTGCTGCTCCACCCAGGCTCCAGCCCGTCCCGCCAGGGCCTCCGCCCAGGAGGCCGCCAGCTCGTCTTCCAGGAGGCGGGCCCGCTTTTCCGCGGCACGGAGCTGTTCCAGCTTGGCCTCCACCACGTTCACCAGCTCCTCGTCCGGGGCTCCCAGGAGGGTCCGCAGCACCGTGTTCCGCTTTTCGTGGGCCTCCATCCGACGCCGCGCCCGGGCCCCCACGACGAAGAACAGGCGGGTCCCCCCTCGGAGCGTCTCCGTGCCCAGCAGCTTCAGGCACTCCAGCTCCGCCGTGGTGCGCACATGGGTGCCGCCGCAGGTGTTGAGGTCCAGCCCTTCAATCTCGACCAGGCGCACCTCGCCCGTATGTCCTTCGGGCAGGCCGCGGGAACGGACCTTCATGGACTGGTAGGCCTCCAGCGTCACGCGCTGGGGCCTCACGGACCGGGCCGCCCGGATCATCTCGGCCACGCCCTCCTCCAGCCGAACGAGGTCGCTCGCGGACAGGGACGCGACATCCAGCTCGATGTCGCAGCGCTCCTCGCCCAGATGAAAGGCCGTGGTCTCCCAGCCGAAACGCTCCGTGGCCACGGCCGTCAGCACGTGCTGCCCGGTGTGCTGCTGCATGTGATCGAAGCGGCGCGCCCAGTCCAGGCGCACCTTGAGGGCACCCGGAGCCACCGGTTCGCTCAGGTAATGGCGCACTTCGCCCTCCACCTTCTGGACATCCAGCACGGCCACGGACCCCAGCCAGCCTCGGTCCGCGGGCTGGCCACCACCCTCCGGATACAGGATCGTGTCGCTGAGCACGGCGAAAAGCCGGCCCCGATCCTCGCCCACGGCCGTCACGACGGCTTCGAGCTCGGTGCGATAGGTTTCCCGTTCGTAGGCAGGCAGGGTAGGCATGCACCAGGGTACCACGCGGTCCACGGGCCCCGAGTATGCTGGGAGCGCACCTTCCCCCCGCGTTCACGTCCCACCGGAGTCCCCGCCATGTTCGCGCCCGAGATCTACGAGACCCGGCGACAGCGGCTCCAGGAGCAGCTTCGGACAGGGCTAGCCCTGTTCCTGGGGAACGACGAGATTCCCCTGAACACCCCAGGCCTCCCCCACGCCTTCCGCCAGGACAGCACCTTCCTGTACCTGACGGGGGTGGACCATCCGGGCTACTCCCTGCTGATGGATCTCGATGCAGGCACCACCACCCTCTTCGCGGACGAGCCGTCCCTGGACGCCATCATCTGGACCGGCGCGCCCGCGAGTCCCGCGGAGCAGGCCTGGAAGGCGGGCATCGCCCAGGTGGCGCCCCTCTCCAAGCTGACTGACCGGCTGCAGAGGGCCCAGGCACAGGGGCGGACGGTCCGCTTTCTGCCGCCCTACCGGCCGGAGAACAAGCTGAAGCTGCTCCTTCTCTTCGGCCTTCACCCCGAGCACCAGACCCTCTCCGCATCCACCGACCTCGTGCGGGCCATCGCCGAGCAGCGCATCCGCAAGAGCCCCGAGGAAGTGGCGGAGATCGAGCGGGCCGTGGACGTCTCCGTGGACATGCACCTGGCGGCCATGCGCATGGCACGACCAGGCCTGCTGGAATCCGAGATCGTCGCGCGGGTCACGGAGATCGCCCTGGCCTCCGGCGGCGACCTCTGCCATCCCCTCGTGGCCACCACCCACGGGGAGGTCATCCGCAACCGCTGCCACGGGGTTGTATTGGAGAACAACCGGCTCTTCCTGCTGCAGGCCGGAGCCGAGACGCAGGCCCGCTACGCCGGGGATGTGACCTCCACCTTCCCCGTGAACCGGACTTTCTCCTCCCGCCAGAAGGAGGTCTACCAGGTGGTGATGAACGCCCTGGCGGAGGCCGCGGCCATTCTCAGGCCCGGCACCTGGTTCCAGGACGCCCACCTGAAGGCCTGCAAGGTCCTGGTGGAGGGCCTGAAGGCGCTGGGGCTCATGAAGGGCGATGTGGACGCCGCCGTGGCCCAGGGCGCCCATGCCCTCTTCTTCCCGCACGGCCTCGGTCACCCGCTTGGGCTGGATGCCCACGACATGGAGGACCTGGGGGACGCATGGGTGGGACATGAAGGAAGGCCCAGGAGCACCCAGTTCGGCCTCCATGCCCTCGCCCTGGCCCGGGAGATGGCACCGGGCTTCGTCTTCACCCTGGAGCCCGGCCTCTACTTCATTCCCGAGCTCATGGACCGCTGGCAGGCCGAGAAGAAGTTCCCCGCCTTCATCGACTACCCCCGCCTGGAGCCCTACCGCACGTTCGGGGGCATCCGCATCGGCGAGACCCATGTCCTGCAGGACCACGGCACGCGGAGACTGGGCAAGCCCCTGCCCCGGATCCCCGCGGAGATCGAAGTCGTGCGGGGCCGTTCGTAGGAGAAGACCATGGATATCCATACCCTCATCGCCCGCCGGGAGAGCATCCGCAGCTACGATCCCGCCCGCCCGGTGCCGCCCGAGGTCCTGGCCCTGATCCTGGAGGCGGGCCGCCTGGCACCCTCCGCTTGCAACCTGCAGCCCTGGGAGTTCCTGGTCGTGCAGTCGCCTGAGGCCCTCGCCAAGGTGCGCCCCTGCTATGGCCGCCCCTGGTTCCACGACGCCCCCCAGGTCCTCGTGGTGGTCGGCCGGCGCAGCCAAGCCTGGGTGCGGAAGTACGACGGCTACAACTCCCTGGAGACGGACCTCACCATCGCCATGGACCACCTGATCCTGGCCGCCGAGCACGAGGACGTGGCCACCTGCTGGATCGCCGCCTTCGACCCCGCCAAGCTCCGCGCGGCCCTGGAGCTGGACCCGGACCAGGAGGTCTTCGCGATCACCCCCCTGGGTTACCCGCCCGCAGGCTTCACGCGGAAGGGCCTCAAGGAACGGAAGCCACTGAGGGAGGTCGTGCGGTACCTGTGAGATACCTCTGACGTCACGCAGAGCATCCCGCTCTCCCACATGGCCCAAAGATAGCCACGAAAGCACTCGAAGCCGTCCTGCGGGCGGACACGAAGACACACGAAGGGACTCCGACCCACCAAGGCCATCCTTTCCTGTGCGGCGGACCAAGCGGTTCTCGAAAACCGCTCGGCTCGTCGCACAGGAAACCAGCCGCAAAGCGGCTGGGGCCGAAGGCCGGATGGCCGCGTTGTGCATAGCCAGCCCGCTAGAGAGCTTCGTGTAGCCCGCGGAGCGGGCCTTCGTGTGACTTCGTGGCTAATACCAACTTGCGATCGTTAGTTAACGATCTATCTTTTTCTCAGGACAGGAGGTT
>CAYZND010000355.1:0-3989 GCA_964479495.1 uncultured Mesoterricola sp. | reverse complement strand
TCCTGCAGGGCCCGCTTCGCGGCTTCGACGTCGTCGAAGCGGAAGATCATGATCGAGTGCTCGCCGTGGCGGTCCGTGTAGGCGTACATGTATTCGATGTTGAGGGACCGCTTGCTGAAGGTGTCCACCAGTCGGTACAAGGCGCCGGGTGTGTCCTCCAGGGCCACGGCCAGCACGTCGGTCCGTGAGCAGGTGACGTGCTCGGCCTTCAGGGCGGCGTAGGCCTCGTCGGGCTTGTTGACGATCATGCGCAGGATGCCGAAGTCGCTCACCTCGGCGATGGTCAGCGTCTGGATGTTGATGGCGCGGTCCGCCAGCACCTTGAGGATGTGCTGCAGGCGGCCGGGCTTGTTTTCCAGAAAGACGGAGAGCTGGGTGATGTTCATAGCCGGTTCCTAGTTCAAGTGCCGCTTGTCGATGACGCGCTTGGCCTTGCCTTGGCTGCGCTCGATGCCGGAGGGCTCCACCAGGGTGATCTTGGCGGAGATGCCGAGGATGCTCCGCATGCGGGCGGCGATCTTCTCCGACAGCGCGTTCATCACCTTCAGCTCGTCCGAGAAGATCGCTTCCTCCACCTCCACGCGCACCTCGATGTCGTCCAGGGCGCCCCGGCGATCCACGACGATCTGGTAGTGGGGCTCCACGCCCTCGATCTCCATGAGCAGGGCCTCGATCTGGCTGGGGAAGACGTTGACGCCGCGGATGATGAGCATGTCGTCGGAGCGCCCTCGCACCTTGTCCATTTTGATGAGGGTCCGGCCACAGGAGCAGGGCTCTCGGTAGAGCCGCGTGATGTCCCGGGAGCGGTAGCGGATTACGGGGCAGCACTCCTTGGTGAGGGAGGTGTAGACGATCTCGCCCTGCTCGCCTTCGGGCAGCACCTCGCCGGTGTCGGGATCGATGATCTCCACGTAGAAGGCATCTTCAAACACATGCAGGCCACGCTTGGCGGAGCACTCGCAGGAGACGCCGGGGCCGATGACCTCCGACAATCCATAGATGTCGAAGGCGTCGATGCCCATGCGGGTCTCGATCTCCTGGCGCATGGCTTCGGTCCAGGGTTCCGCGCCGAAGATGCCGCGCCGCAGCCGGGTCTTGCGGAAGTCGAAGCCGGGCATGTGCTTCGATGCGAAGTCCACCAGGTTGATGGCGTAGGAGGGTGTGCAGGCCAGCATGGTGGTGCCGAAGTCCTGTAGGAGCATGAGCTGGCGGTCGCTGTTGCCCCCGGAGATGGGGATGACGGTGGCGCCGAGCTTCTCGCCGCCGTAGTGGGCGCCCAGCCCCCCGGTGAAGAGCCCGTAGCCGTAGGCCACCTGGAGCACATCCTCGGAGCTGCCGCCCGCGGCGGCGATGGTGCGGGCCATGAGGGTGGACCACAGGTCGATGTCGTTCCGGGTGTAGCCCACCACCGTGGCATTGCCCGTGGTTCCCGAGGAGGAATGGACGCGCACGACATCCTTCATGGGCACGGCGAAGAGTCCGTAGGGGGAGTTCTCGCGCATCTCCTGCTTGGTGAGAAAGGGCACCCGGCGCAGGTCGTCGAGGGTCCTCAGCCGGTCCGGGTGGAAGCCGGCGGCGTCGAAGGCCTTCCGGTAGTGGGCATTGCGCTCGTAGGCGTGCCGCACCGACCAGCGCAACCGCTCCAGTTGGAGCTCCTTGCGCTTCGCGGGATTCATGGATTCGAGATCGGGGCTGAACATGGGCATTCCGGCGTGTGTCCCTTCATCGTATGCAACGGGAATGCGGGCACCTAGCGGCTTATGGACCTATAATCGGGACGTGTCCATCCTGGCCCTCCAGCTCCATGAACCTGCTGCCACAAAGGTGCGCGGTTGGTGGGATCTGCTGGAGCAGGAAATCGGCATCTCCGGTGTCCGGCGGGTGCCCTTTCCCCATCTCACGCTCTTCGGCTTCGATGGCATCGAGTATCCGCGGATCCAGACCACCCTGGAGGACTTCTCGGGGAGCACGGTGCCCTTGACCCTTCACACGGTGGGGCTGGGCATGTTCCTCAAGCCGATGCCCGTGATCTACACGCCGGTGATCCGCAGTCCCGAGCTCTCCGAGCTGCATCGGAACCTCTGGGAGATCGTGAGCGGGCTTGGGGGGCACATGTTTGGGCTCTACGCGCCTGAGCGGTGGATTCCTCACATGACTTTGGCCCAGTTCGACCTGACCCGGGACAACCACATTCCGGCCTTGAAGGTGCTCATGGAACTGGATCTCCAGCTGGAGTTCGAGGTCCGCAACCTGACCCTCTTCAACTGGATCGGGCCGCGGTACGAGCCCCAGGAAAGATATCCATTGCTCGGGGACTCCCTCATGCATCAAAAATGAGGGGGTATGCTTCTGGAATGAGTGAACTCGTGAAAGCCCATCTGGACCATAAGCGATCCTGGTACGACTTCGACTACTGCTACCCGGTCATCTCGAGGCGCAGCAAGGGCGTCAGCCTGGGCGTGAACCTCAATCCCAACAAGGTCTGCAACTTCAACTGCGTCTACTGCGAGGTGGACCGCATCCATGCGCCCCGCCGCAAGGACGTGGACCTGGACCAGCTGGACCAGGAGATGGGCGCCCTCATGGATCTGGTGGTGAGCGGCGAGCTCTATGAAGTGCCGCCCTTTGATTCGGCCCGACCCGAGCAGCGGCGTCTCAACGACATCGCCTTTTCGGGCGATGGCGAACCCACCATGGCCAAGGAATTCGCCGAGTGCGTGACGCGGCTTGCGGCGCTGAAGAAGGGCAAGGGCCTCGATGACTGCAAGCTGGTGCTCATCACGGATTCGACGCTGCTGCAGGCTCCCGGCGTCATCCGAGGACTCGAGGTCCTGATGGCGAACCAGGGGGAGGTCTGGGCCAAGCTCGATGGGGGCACGGAGGCCTACTACCGGGAGGTCAACCGCTCCCGGGTGTCCTTCGGGAAGATCCTCGACAACCTGACGGCATCGGCCCGGCGCTGGCCCATCACCATCCAGACCTTGTTCCTGGAGTGGAAGGGGCAGGGGCCTTCAGAGGCCGAGGTGGAAGCCTACATCGGCCGTCTGAGCACGATCCTCGAGCAGGGCGGTCAGCTCCAGGGTGTCCAGCTCTACACCGTGGCCCGCGCCACCCCCGAACCCGAAGCGCGGCCCCTGAAGGCAGCGACCCTGGACCGGCTGGCGGATCAGGTACGGCAAGGGCTTCCGGGCTTGCCCGTCGAGGTCTTCTATGGGCCCGATCTGCCGGTGCATGAATAGGCTGCTGCTGGCAGGCATCTCGCTCCTGCTCCTGACGGGGTGCGGTTCGCGGCCCCTCGAGAGCGTCCGGATCGAGCCCGAACCGAAGCGGCTCACGCTGATGGCCGTGGGGGACATCCTCATGCACCACGACGTCAAGAAGGCGGCCGAGCTGCAGGGTGGGTTCGAATCGCTCTGGGTGGACGTCACGCCTCTGTTCCGAGACGCGGATCTCGTGTTCGGCAACCTGGAGACGCCGGTCGCTCCCATCACGGGCGAGGCCGGGAAGCCCTACCTCTTCAATGCGCCTGCGAGTCTGCCCGACGCCTTGCGGCGCAGCGGCTTCCACGTGCTCTCCACCGCCAACAACCACGCCTACGACCAGGGGACGTTGGGGCTTGTGGAGACCCAGAGCCAGCTGGAAGCCGCCAGCCTCGTGTCCCTGGGAAGTGGCCGGGACCAGTCTCGCGCCCAGACTTTGCACATCCTGGAGCGGAATGGCATCCGCATCGCCTTCCTGGCCTGGACCGATCTTCTGAACCGTTCCCTGAACCAGGCAGGGAAGGGGCCCTGGGTGAGTCGACTCGAGGAGGCCCAGTCCCTGGAGGCCGTGCGGATGGCCCGGCTCCAGGCGGATGCCGTGGTGGTGAGCGTCCACTGGGGGAAGGAGGACCAGCACGTGCCCTCCGAGCGCCAGCGGCTGATGGCGGCTCGCCTGTTCGAGCTGTCTCTTATACACATCTCCGAGCCCACGAGACCGTACTAGATCTC
>CAYZND010000354.1:0-4019 GCA_964479495.1 uncultured Mesoterricola sp. | reverse complement strand
TGCCTTCCAGAATCATTGTTGTAAACGGCACCATCATCACCTTCGGCACGTCCTGCCAGGTGCTCGAGGACCACGCCCTGTTGATCGAGGGCAACCGCATCGCGAAGATCGCGCCCAAGGCCGCGATCCAAGGGCCCTTCGACAAGGTCATCGACGCCAAGGGCAAGGTGGTGATGCCGGGCCTCATCAACGCCCACATGCACTTCTACTCGACCCTGGTGCGGGGCCTGGGCAAGGCGGCCCCCAGCTGCAACTTCCAGGAGGTGCTGGAGAACCTCTGGTGGCGCCTGGACAAGAAGCTGAGCCTGGACGACACCTACTACAGCGCGAAGGTCATGCTGGTGGAGGCCATCAAGAAGGGCACCACCACGCTCATCGACCACCATGCCAGCCCCGTCGCCGTGCGTGGCTCCCTGGACCTCATCGCCAAGGCGGTGAAGGAGACGGGCCTGCGCGCCAGCCTCTGCTACGAACTCTCCGACCGCGACGGCGACAAGGTCACCGAGGAAGGTCTGGAGGAGAACGCCGCCTTCGCCAAGCGCTGCAAGCAGGAGAACGATCCCTTCCTGCGCGCCCACTTCGGCCTGCACGCCGCCTTCACCATCAGCGACGAGACCATGGCGCGCGCCGCCAAGATGGGCCATGACCTGGGCGTGGGCTTCCACGTGCACGTCGCCGAAGCCGCTTCCGACGTGGCCCACAACGTGGAGCGCTATGGCAAGCGCGTGGTGAACCGCCTGCACGACCACGGCATCCTGGGCAAGGACTCCATCGCGGCGCACTGCGTGCACTGCGAGCCCAAGGAGTTCGAGCTCCTGGCCAAGACCGGCACCATGGTCGCCATGAACACCCAGAGCAACATGAACAACGCCGTGGGCGTGGCGAACTTCGTGGGCATGCACGAGGCCGGCATCTTGGCGGGCCTGGGCACCGACGCCATGACCGTGGCCATGCTGGAGGAGACCCGCGTCGCCCTGTGGGGCCAGCACCTGCGGGCCAACAACCCCAGCTGCGCCTTCATGGAAGTGGCGGGCGCCATCACGGCCAAGAACCCCGAGATCGCCAGCCGCGTCTGGGGCTTCCCCATTGGTGAACTCAAGGAAGGCGCCGCCGCCGACGTCATCCTCATGGACTACCTGCCACCCACGCCGCTCGACAACGGCACCGTGCTGGGCCACCTCATCTTCGGCATCAGCCAGGCCGTGGTGGACACCACCATCTGCGGTGGCCGCGTGCTGATGGAAGGCCGCAAGCTGGCCATCGACCTGGACGAGACGGAGATGGCCGCCAAGTCCAGGGAGCTGGCGGTGAAGCTCTGGGATCGGTTCTAATAGAGTCAGGCAGGATCATAAGGGAATGAGCGAGATGGAGGTCAGTTGGATGCCGCCCTGTGGTTCCGGGAACCACAGCGGGAGCGGTGCATCCACTGACCCCGTCCGCGTCCATCGGTGGCCATACCTCCTCAGCCGGATTTGAGCGAACGGCGGTTCTTCGCCTGCCGTTCTCTCATTCCCGTTCCCTGTACGACCCACTTTGATTCAAGAGGTTTGTATGGCAAGCCTGCTGATCCGCAACGTCCACACTCTGGTGACCATGGTGGAGGGCGAGAAGCCCCTCCATGGCGTCGATGTCCTGATCGAGGATGGCAAGATCGCCGCCATCGGCGCCCAGCTGAAGCCCGAGACCCAGCCCGAGCGCGTCCTGGACGGCTCCCGCTGCGTGGCCTATCCCGGATTCGTCAACACCCACCACCACCTCTACCAGACGCTCACCCGCAACATCCCCAAGGTCCAGAACGCCAAGCTCTTCGACTGGCTGCTGGGTCTCTACGAGGTCTGGCGCGAGCTGGATCCAGAAGCGGTGGAGGTGAGCACCCGCGTGGGATTGGGCGAGCTGCTGCTCTCCGGCTGCACCACCACCACGGACCACTTCTACGTCTTCCCCAAGAGCGCACCCACGGAGTTCCTGGACGTGGAGATCGACACGGCCCGGGAGATGGGCGTGCGCTTCCACCCGACCCGCGGCAGCATGAGCCGCGGCAAGTCCAACGGCGGACTGCCCCCCGATGACGTCGTCCAGACCCCCGACGCGATCCTGAAGGACTGTGAGCGGCTCATCGCCAAGTACCACGATCCCGAGCCCTTCTCCATGTGCCGCATCGTGCTGGCGCCCTGCTCGCCCTTCTCGGTCACCACGGAGCTGCTGGCGGAGACGGCGGTCTACGCCCGGCAGAAGAAGGTGTTCCTGCACACCCACCTCTGCGAAACCATGGACGAGGAGGACTTCTGCCTCCAGACCCTGGGCCTGCGGCCCCTGGACTACATGGAGAAGGTGGGCTGGGTGGGCCCGGACGTCTGGTACGCCCACGGCATCTACTTCAGCGACGAGGAGATCCAGCGCCTGGCCGCCACGAAGACCGGCGTGGCCCACTGCCCCGTGTCCAACCTGCGCCTGGGCTCCGGCATCTGCAAGGTGCCCCAGCTCATGGAAGCAGGCGTGCGTGTGGGTCTTGCGGTGGACGGCAGCGCCAGCAACGACTCATCCAGCTTCCTGCGTGAGATGCAGATCGCCCTCCTGGTGCACCGCGTGGGCACGGGCGTGGAGGCCATGCCCCCCCAGAACGTCCTGAAGCTCGCCACCGTGGGCGGCGCCAGCATCCTGGGCCAGCCCGAGATCGGCCAGCTCAAGGTGGGCTCCGCCGCAGACCTGGCGATGTTCCGCCTGGACCGCATCGACTTCGCCGGAGCCATGACGGATCCCGCCTCCGCGCCCCTCTTCTGCGGCGCCGCGCCCCGGGCCGAGTACACCGTGGTGGCAGGCCGGGTGCGGGTGGAGAAGGGCCAGTTGGTGGGCGTGGACGAGGAGGCGCTCTTCGAGCGCGCCAACCGCGTGGCCGAGCGGATGCTCTCCAGCGCCGAGCGCAAGCTCCAGGTGTCCTATCGATAAATCCGGGTCCCGGGACCTGGAGACATTGACCCGCAGGAATCATCTTATGGTTGGCCACATTTCACGATCACTCCTCACCGGCCACGCAGCCAAGGCAGGTACCGCATGAAGACGCAAATCGAACGCTACCAGCGGCCCTCGAGCCTCGCGGAAGCCCTGGCCGCCAAGCAGGCGGACCCGGGCGCGGCCTGGCTCGCCGGCGGTACCTTCCTCCTGGCGGGCGATTTCCGCGACAAGCCGGCCTCCGTGCTGGACATCGGGCGGATCCTGCCCCGTGCGGTCACCCTGGCGGGCGGGACGCTGACCCTCGGGACCGGCGCCACCTTCCAGGACATCGCCGACTCCCCGGTGGTGCCGCAGGCCTTCAAGGCCGCGGTCCTGGGCATGAACAACCGCAATGTCCGCAACCGGGCCACCCTGGGCGGCAACCTGGGCGCCAACAAATCCTGCGGCAGCCTCCTTCCCCTGCTGCTCGTCCTGGAGGCCGAGCTGGAGACCTCCGGTGGCCGCCGCGCAGTGGCGGACTGGCTGGCCAAGCCCGAAGGGCTGGTCCTGAACGCATCCGTGAAGCTGGACCCCGCCCGCGGCACCGCCTACGGCCGCTGGGCCCGCACCTCCTGCGACCTGGCGGTGCTGAACGTCGCGGTCTCCCTGACCCTGAGCGGCGGCCGGATCGCAGGCCTCCGCATCGCTCTGGGCGGGCTGGCTCCCCACGCCCGGCGCTTCCCCGAGCTGGAGAAGCTCTTCGAAGGGCAGGAGCTGCCTGCCAAGGAGGCCATCGAGGCCGCGGTCGCCCCCCTGCTCACCCCCATCGACGACCACCGCGCCAGCGCCGCCTTCAAGCGGTTCCGCGCCGCGGCCCTCGTGGCCGACGCCCTCCACGATGCATGCCAAGGCGCCACCCAGGAGGCCTCGAAATGAAGACCACATTCAAGCTCAACGGCCGCCTGGTCACCTGGGACTGCGAGCCCTCCGAGACGCTGCGCGACGCCCTGCGCCGCAAGGGCGTCATCTCCGTGCGCAACGGCTGCGACGGAGAGGGTTCCTGCGGCCTGTGATCGGTGATCCTGGAC
>CAYZND010000353.1:0-4031 GCA_964479495.1 uncultured Mesoterricola sp. | reverse complement strand
GCCTGGATCCGATGGCTCACCCCCTGGAGGAGGCCCTGGAGCTCTTCCGCCTCCTGCGGGAACTCATGGCGAGGCAGCTGCGGGGCCTGCCCGAGGAGGCCTGGAGGCGGTCGATCCAGCACCCCGACCGGGGCGAACTCTCGCTGGAGCGCTGGCTGGAGATCTACGAGGGGCATTTGAACGCACATCTGGCGCAGATCCAGCGGACGCTCGACGCCTGGAAGGCCGCCCCCGTTGGGTAGCAGGGCTGGGAGATAGTCGTCACAGCATCCCGGAAGGTCAAATCCGGGGAGCGGGGCTATAATCGAGGTCCCGTCTCCGAAAATACGTCCATGGAGTCCCGATGAGCCTTCAACAGAAGATCGATACCCTCCGTTCCAAGTACGATGCGGCACTCAAGGGGGGCGGCGCCCAGCGCATCGAGAAGCAGCACCAGGGCGGCAAGCTGACGGCCCGGGAGCGCATCACGGCCTTCCTGGACGAGGCCTCCTTCGAGGAAGTGGACGCCCTGGCGGTGAACCCCACGGAGGGGGGCGAGAAGTTCTACGGCGACGGCGTCGTCACCGGCTTCGGCCGGGTGGACGGCCGGCCCGTGGCGGTCTATGCCCAGGACTTCACCGTGGTGGGGGGGTCCCTGTCCCTGACCCACGCGCGGAAGATCACCAAGATCATGGACATGGCCATGAAGGTGGGCTGCCCGGTCATCGGCTTCAACGACTCGGGCGGCGCCCGCATCCAGGAGGGCGTGAACTCCCTGGCGGGGTACGCCGAGATCTTCCTGCGCAACACCATGGCCTCGGGCGTCATCCCCCAGATCAGCCTCATCATGGGCCCCTGCGCCGGCGGCGCGGTCTACAGCCCGGCCATCACCGACTTCATCACCATGGTGCGCAACACGAGCTACATGTTCGTGACGGGACCCGAGGTCATCAAGGCCGTAACCCACGAGGACGTCACCAAGGAGGAGCTGGGCGGCGCCAGCACCCACGGCATCAAGTCCGGCGTCTGCCACTTCACCGTGCCCTCGGACCTCGCGGCCCTGGCCCACACCCGGGAGCTGCTGTCCTTCATTCCCTCCAACAACCTGGGCGACGCGCCCCGCAAGGCGCCCCTCAACGCCATGGCCCTGGAGAACCCGGACCTGGACACCATCGTGCCCGAGGACCCCAGCAAGCCCTACGACATCCGGGCGATCATCAAGGGCGTGGTGGACGACGGCCACTTCTTCGAGGTGATGGAGGCCTATGCCCAGAACATCGTCATCGGCTTCGCCCGCCTGGACGGTCGCAGTGTGGGCATCGTGGCCAACCAGCCCGCCCATCTGGCCGGGGTGCTGGACATCTCCTCTTCCGAGAAGGGCGCCCGCTTCGTGCGCTTCTGCGACGCCTTCAATATTCCCCTGGTGGTCCTGGAGGACGTGCCGGGCTTCCTGCCGGGCGTGAACCAGGAGCACGGTGGCCTCATCAAGAACGGCGCCAAGCTGCTCTACGCCTTCTGCGAGGCGACGGTGCCCAAGATCACCATCATCACCCGCAAGGCCTACGGTGGCGCCTACATCGTGATGGCCTCCAAGCACATCCGCGCCGACTTCAACTTCGCCTACCCCACGGCCGAGATCGCGGTCATGGGTGCCGACGGCGCGGCCAATGTCCTCTACGCCAAGGAGATCTCCAAGGCCGAGGATCCCGTGGCCAAGCGCGCCGAGATCGTGGCGGAGTACAACGAGAAGTTCGCCAACCCCTACGTGGCCGCAGGCCTGGGCTACGTGGACGAGGTCATCCTGCCCCGGGAGACCCGCAAGAAGCTCATCCGCGCCCTGCACTTGCTGGAGACCAAGCGCGAGTCCATGCCCCCCAAGAAGCACGGGAACATCCCCCTCTAGTTGCCCGAGGTCGAGGAAGAGCCGATAGTGATGGGCGCCATTGGCGCCCATCCGCCCTTTCGGGAGTCCACCCATGCGAGTGCTGCCCATCGTCCTGTTGTCCGCCACCTGCCTGCTGGCCCAGGGGACCCGCCTGGACGAGGCCTTCTTCAATGGGGACCGTACGAGGATTCTGCGCACGATCACCGAACGGGCCCGGGGCATGAACAGCAAGGACGTCAAGCTGCTGGTGGAGTATGGCCGCGCGTACCTGGCCGCCCTGGACAAGACGAAGGGCGTGGAGATGCTGCGGCTGGCGGAGGCCATGGAGTCCCAGGATGGCATGGTGCTGCGGTCCATTGGGCAGGCCTACCTGAAGGCGGGCTTCAAGAGCGAGGCCCTGGGAGCCTACGAGCAGATCCTCCGGCGGGACCCCAAGAACTCGGACGCCCTGGGCCAGGCCGGGATCGATCTGGCGGAAGTGGGGCTGGCCAGCGAGGCCGAGCGCTATCTGAAGGCCTTCCTGGCGCGGGAGCCCGAGGACTGGGAGCACTTCGTGGCCTTCGGGCGGGCCTTCCTGACGGGGGGCTACCGGAAGCAGGCGGCCCCGTGGTTCGCGCGGGCGGTGGCGGTGGAGCCCGACAACGAGGAGGTCCTGGTGGGGATCCTGCAGGCCTTCACGGACTCCCAGTCGGTGATGTGAAGCCCGTTCACCATTTCTTCCGCTTCCGGGGGGGCCAAGGGTAAGGTACGGGCATGAGCCTCGTTCCGCGCGAGCACCGCGCCGCCTACGCCCTGCTGTTCGCCGCCTTCGTGCTGTTCGGGGCCTCCGTGACGGTGATCGGCGCCGTGCTGCCCAGGGTCCTCGCGGAGTTCCGCTGGAGCGATGTCTCCGCGGGCTTCGTGATCGCTTCCGGCGCCGGGGGTTACTTCCTGTCCGCCTATGGGGCGGGCCGGATGGTGGACCGGCTGGGCTTCCGGACCACCGTCAGCATCGGGCTCCTGCTGAACGGGGCCGGGCTCCTGGTCTTCGCCTGGACGCCTTCGGCCGTGGCCAACGGCCTCCTCTACTTCCTGGTGGGCGTGGGGCAGGGGTTCGTGGAGGTGGCCGTGAACTGGTCCATCGTCAAGATGGCGCCTGGGGCCTCCGGCCGCCCCATGAGCCTCATGCACGGTGCCTTTTCCATCGGTGCCGTGGCGGGGCCGGTCCTCGCAGGGGCGGTCATCTCCCGGGGACTGCCCTGGAGCCTCGCGTATCGCCTGATCGGGCTCCTGTTCGTGGTGCTCCTGGTCTCGCTGGCGATCGTCCCGGCTCCAGGGCTGGCCGGCTCCCAGGCAAGCCGGGCCCATCATCGCGAGGGGCTGTACCGGGAGCCGGCCTATTGGTTGGGTTTCGTGGTGCTGATGCTTTACGTAGGGGCGGAGATGGGCGTCTCCAACTGGCTGGGCGAGTTCTTCGTCACCGTCCTGGGTACGGGAGCCTCCACGGGAGCCTTCGCTGTCTCGGTCTTCTGGGGAGGACTCCTGGCGGGGCGGTTCGGTGTGCCTTGGCTCTATCATGGCCCGCGGCAGGATCGGGTGCTGCTCGCATCCTGTCTCCTGCTGACCGTGGCCGCCGCGGTGCTCGCCACGACAGGGTTTTCTGGGGGCAGGGTCCTGGCCTTTGGGGCCAGCGCGGTGGCGGGGCTGGGCTGTGCCTGCATCTACCCCGTGGCCGTCAGCCTCGTGGGCGAGGCCTTCCCGGAGGCCGGGGGTGAGGCCATGGGGTTCGCCTCGGCGGGAGGCGGGCTGGGAGCCCTCCTTTTCCCCATGGCCACGGGCTTCATCGCCAAGACCTGGGGGCTCCGGATGGGCTACGTGACCCACGTCGGAGTGTCGCTGGCGGTCCTCGGTGCCTGCGTCCTGCTGGTCCAGTCCGTGCGGCGGAGGGCCTTTCGACCGGGCCTTGACGGGACCGAGGTCCTCATCCTGGACCGATGAGATTCCTGCGTAGCGTGTTCCTGCGAGACGACGGGACCGTGCGTCCCGGGTGGAAGGCGCTGCTCTTCCTGGCCAGCAATGGTCTGGTGCTGGGCCTCGTGGGCTTGGCCGCGGACTGGCTCCTGCCCTCCGGGGCCTGGGCTACCCGGCTCTGGATCTCGGCAGCCGTGTCCACCGGAACCTCCTGGCT
>CAYZND010000352.1:0-4042 GCA_964479495.1 uncultured Mesoterricola sp. | reverse complement strand
TCCGCTCCCTTCGCGGGATGGCTTCTGAACTTGTTACTTGGACAGGCTCCTAGGCGACCAGGGCATGAGCGCGTCCATTTCCAGGCTCCTGGACGCAAGGAGCTCGATCAGGAGATGGAACGGTTCCTGGCGTGGTGCAATACCCCTCTTGAAAGTCTCGATGGCCTGCTGCGAGCCGGGATCGTCCACCTCTGGTTTGTCACACTCCACCCCTTCGAGGATGGCAATGGCCGCTTGGCACGTGCCCTCACGGACATGGCGCTGGCCCAGGACGAGCGGCGGGCGGAGCGCCTGTTCTCGCTGTCGGCCCAGATCCTGAAGGTCCGGGACGGCTACTACGACGTGCTGGAGAAGACCCAGAGAAGTCCCTCCATGGACATCACCGTCTGGCTGCAGTGGTTTCTTGAACAGGTTGCGGCGGCCTGCGAAGCGGCGGAGAAGACGGTCGCCCTCACCCTCGCCAAGGCCAGGTTCTGGCTTCGTTTCCGGGATGTCGACCTGAACGATCGCCAGCGAAAGGTGCTCAACCGTCTCCTGGATGTGGGACCTGGAGGCTTCGATGGGGGGATGAGCACCCGGAAGATGGCCAGCCTCACGGGTACGAGCAAGCCAACAGCTACTCGTGACCTTGCGGATCTGGTGCAGAAAGGCTGCCTCGTGCCCAATGACAAGGGTGGGCGAAGCGCCGCATACGAGATCGCATGGGAAGCGCCTTGAACATGGGTAGTCGGTGGGTTCCCCCTACCCATCCGAGGGATCCTCGGTGTCCTTGAAGACCTCCTCCCGGATGATCCGCTCGGTGGCCTCGTCGAGGTAGGTCGTCAGGGCATCGGCCAACTGGGTGAACTCGGGCCACAGGATGTCGTTGGCGAAGCTGGGGACGACCCTCAGCATCACGGTGGTCCGCCGCTGGCCGTGCTTGCGGTAGGGATTCAGCCCATAACGGCGGCAGAGAGCCAGGAAGAGCTTGGAATTCCATCCATCGCCCAGGGTGAAGCGCATCTCGATAGGACGCTCTCGGCCTTCCAGGTCGCGCAGTTTGGCCTCGATGCGTCCCCTGGCGGCCTGAGCTGCATCCCGCTCCCCGCTGGTGGCAGCCCCGGCGAAGAGGGCCTCAATTTTGCGCAGCTTATCCTTCAGCTCGGCCTCGGTGGTCATGGTCCCCCCTTTGCACGATCACGTACTTCCCTGCTGGAAGCCCATGGGCGATTTCGTATGCCGTTGGTGTCCTGGATCGTGAAGTTCGAGCGGGGGCTTTGGAGGAGGGCGCGATTGGCTGGTCTCTTGACAAAAATGCACAATGCATATATGCTTACAGTGTAGAAGCAACCCTGAGTCTCGCATCGGGCGAGTTGGCGATGCTTCTCCCCCGTGCCGCCGCAAGGCCGGGGTTGATCTGTCTGGAGGACGCCATGGCTGAGATCCGCCGTTACCCCTTCGTCCGGCACCTGCGTGTCGAGGCAAGCTCCCATGTGCTGCACTACAAGGGGTCGCGCCTCAAACACAGTGGCCGTGGGCTATCACTCTGGTTCTGGCCTCTCTCGGAGAGCCTTGCGGAGGTCCCCGCGGACGACCGCGAGATCTCGCTGCTCGTCCACGGGCGCTCCTCCGACTTCCAGGATGTGACCATCCAGGGGGTCATGAGCTATCGCGTGGCCGATCCAGTCCGGATTGCCGATCGCATCGACTTCACTCTTGATCCTGGGACGGGCGCCTTCCTGCGACAGCCCCTGGAGAAGATCGCCCAACTGCTCAGCCAGTTGGTGCAACAGCATGCCACGGACTACATCTCCCTCACCCCGATCCGCAGGATTCTGGCAGAGGGGCAGGTACAGGTCCGTATACTCGTCGAACATGCCCTGAAGGAGGATGCTGAGCTCAAGGACATGGGACTGGTGGTCGTGTCCGTCCGGATCGTTTCGGTGAAGCCCAATGCCGACCTTGAGAAGGCCATGGAAGCCCCGATGCGTGAGCTCATCAAGCAGGAGGCGGATGAAGCGGCTTTCCAGCGACGAGCGCAGGCTGTCGAGAAGGAGCGAGCCATCCAGGAAAATGAACTACAGAACCGAATCGAGCTGGCCAAGCGGGAGGAACTCCTCATCGGTCAGCAAGGCGCCAACACCAAGCGTCAGGTCCTGGAGAAGGCCGAGGCGGATGCAATCACTTTGAGAAGTCAGATGCAGGCCCTTCAGGTGAAGACACAGGCGGAAACGGAGAGCCAGAAGCTGAAAGCTGAAGGTGCAGCTCAGACACGGCGCCTCCAAGCACAGACCGAGGCGGATGCGACACGCCTGAGCACGGCTGCCGAAGCCGAAGGGATCCGGGCCGTGGAAGGCTCCCGCAGTGAAGCCGAGCGTCAACGCCTGGAAGCCTACGCCCAGCTCCCCGCACCGATCATGTTGGGCTTGGCGCTGAAGGAGCTTGCTGGAAAGCTCGAGCGGATCGACCACCTGAACCTGGGATCTGAGATTCTCGGCCCAGCGCTGGTCAACCTCCTGGAGGCCGGCACTCGCTCCCTCTCGGCTCCCAAGGAGGTGTGATGTGGCCGGCCAGCTGCCGCGGGTCGTCCTGGTCACTCGCCGGACGGACCTCGAGGCCCTCGTTGCCCGGCATGGAACCCGGGAGCAGGCGCGGTTCTTCCTTCAAGGTCGCCAGCAGTCCATTGAGGAGCTTGAAGCCCGCCACGCCCGATTCGAGGAGGCGCTCCAGGTGGTCTCCAAAGCCATCCCTGTCAAGTGGAGGCGCAGCCGTCTGGACCGGTCGGACCTCTCACGCTTCGTCTTCGAGCCGGAGGATCTGGTCCTGGTCGTGGGACAGGATGGGCTGGTGGCTAATGTGGCGAAATACCTGGATGGACAATGGGTCCTTGGGATCAACCCAGATCCGGATCGCTACGAGGGGATCCTGGTTCCGGTGGGACCTCCGATGGTCGCCGACCTCCTGGAGCCCGCGGTGAAACGGTCTTGCAAGGTCCAGGAACGCACAATGGTGGAGGCGAAGCTCGACGATGGCCAGCGGCTGCTTGCCCTGAACGAAGTCTTCGTGGGTCATCGGACCCATCAGTCCGCCCGCTACCGGCTCCGGATGGGGGAGCGGGAGGAGCGCCATTCCTCCAGCGGCATGATCGTCTGCACAGGAACCGGCTCCACCGGCTGGGCGCTCTCCATCCACCGACAGACCCACCCGGGTCTTGCTCTTCCTACCTCAGAGGCAGCCAGCCTAGCCTACTTCGTTCGCGAAGCATGGCCCGGCAAGGGGTGCGAAGCCACGCTGACGGCAGGCCTGCTGGATGCATCAGCGGATCTTGAGGTCACCTCGGAGATGAACGAGGATGGAGTCATCTTCGGTGATGGAATCGAAGACGATCGCCTGGACTTCGGCTGGGGGATGCGAGCGGTGATCCGACGGGCAGAGGAGAGGCTGCACCTGGTGTCCGGTGGATGATGGTCTAGCTTTCTGTTTCACTTCAAGTGGAGCAGGTGGCGCGACTCGCCCTTGAAGACCTCACGGCGGTGCCAGTCCAGGAAAGAAGTCGCCGGCCGATGCTCGGGGAGATTGGG
Source organism: uncultured Mesoterricola sp. (assembly GCA_964479495.1). Classification (GTDB taxonomy): domain Bacteria; phylum Acidobacteriota; class Holophagae; order Holophagales; family Holophagaceae; genus UBA1801. The sequence goes on along the minus strand of CAYZND010000352.1, from coordinate 482 downwards.
GAGCCGGATCGACTGGCCATGGAACCGACAGATGTAGTCACCGAAGGTCCCATGGCCCGTGAGACGGGTGGACACCAGGATCCGGAGGCCGGCATCCAAGGTGAATCCGCCGAAGTCGAACACCTTGTGATGCAATGAACAGAGGCTCAGGCCATTGGTTTCGGTGTCCGGCCCATGCGCCTGATGCCACTTGATGTGCGCGGCCTCGATGGCGATGGTGATGGCCCCGAGCCGCATGTCGAGCCCACAGACAGCGCACCGGCGTTCGTAGGCGGTGAGGATCCGCTCGCGAAAGGCACGATCGCGAGGCGAACGTGCGCGAGGATCGGGATCAAGCTCGAGTCCGACCGCTTCGAGGAGGTCCGGATGCAGCGACTCGGGGAAGTGGGCACCCAGGATACGCTGGGCGGCCTGCCGGATGAGCTCGGGCTGGCTCTGTAACAGGTCGATGACTTCAGACGTGAACGAGCCCACCGTATGGT
>CAYZND010000351.1:2489-4078 GCA_964479495.1 uncultured Mesoterricola sp. | reverse complement strand
AAATGTTATCGGATTGAGGAAATTGTCCAGCGAAAAGGAGAAGCGGAGGAGGGGCAGGGGCCCATCCTCCGCTTGGATCGCGCAACCCTTAGCCGTGCTTCTGCTTCAGGTTGTCCTTGTGGCCGAACCACTTCTCCCAGTACACCACCACGGGGCTCGCGATGTAGATGGACGAGTAGGTGCCCGTGATGACGCCCACGAAGATCGGGAAGGCCAGGTCCCGCAGGGCCGAACCACCGAACTGGAAGAGGCAGAAGGCCACGAACAGCACGGAGAGGGAGGTCAGGCTCAGGGTCTGGTTGATGGAGTCGTTCACCAGCTGGCTGATCTTGACCCGACGGTATTCCGGCTTGTGGCTGTTCTCACGGATACGGTCGAAGACCACGATGGTGTCTGCCATCGAGTAGCCGATGAGGATCAGGAAGCTGGCCACCACCGGCACCGAGAACTCGAACTTGAAGAGCACGAAGAGTCCCAGGGCCATGAGGATGTCATGGATGAGGGCCACGATGCCGCCCACGGCGAAGCTCATGGTGAACCGGAACATGACATAGACCAGGATGGCGCCGAGGGCCCACATGACGGCCTTGAGGGTCTTCCAGGTCCACTCACCGGAGATGGAGGGCGAGAAGCTCTCCAGGTTCCGGACGCCGATGTTCCCAAGCCGGAATTCCTTCACCAGTCCTTCCCGGAGCTGGGGGGGGATGTCGTTGGGGAGCTGGCTGTAGTCCGTGAAGAGCCCAAGCTGCTCCTTGGCGCGGCTGACCTTGGTGACGGTGGGATCGTAGGCCGCACGGATCGCCTGTTCGTCACCCGCCACCGCCAGGGGATTGGCCTTGGCCCACTTGTCCAGGATGTTCCCGACGGCCTCCGTGTTGAGGTCGGGTCGCGGGTCCGTCTTGGCCGCAGGGTCGAGGGTCGTGAGGCTGTCCAGGATCTTCTTGATCTGGACGCTGGAGTCCTTCACGTCCTGGCCTTCCTTGGCCTTCACCTTGATGGAGTAGTCCTTGAAGCCGGGCTGGCCCTCGTAGGCCACCACGGCGGCATCGGGGAAGCCTCCCTTGGCCAGTGCCGAGCGGACCTGGCCTTGGGGAACCTCGCCCTTGAATCGCACGTTCATGTCGATGCCGCCCACGAACTGCATGCCGAGTCGGACGTTGCTGGCGGAGCCCTTCCAGGGCTGGGCCGCCAGGATGCAGGCCAGGATGATGCCCCAGGAAATGGCCAGGGCGACCCCCTTCCAGCGCATGAAGTCGAACTTGGAGCCTTCGAAGAAGGTGTGGGTGCCCACGCTGAGGGTCTTGGTGTCGGGGTGGCGCTCCAGGATCCAGTCGTAGATGAAGTGGCTGATGTAGATGCTGGTGAACAGGGAGGCCACGACGCCCACGGTCAGGGTCACGGCGAAGCCCTTCACGGGACCCGTGCCGAAGATGAAGAGCAGAAGGGCCGCGAAGAGCTGGGTCACGTGGCTGTCCACGATGGTCCAGAACACGCGGTCGAAGCCTGCCTGGATGGCTCCCGCCACGCTCTTGCCGTTGCGCAGCTCCTCCTTGATGCGCTCGAAGATGAGGATGTTGGCGTCCACCGCC
>CAYZND010000351.1:0-2479 GCA_964479495.1 uncultured Mesoterricola sp. | reverse complement strand
GCCCCAGCATGACGATGACGTTCACCGTGAGGGCCACGATGGCATTCACGCCGGACCAGCGATAGAAGAACACCATGAAGCCGACGACGGCCAGGAAGCCGATGAGGGCGCCCCGCACGCCGGAGCGGATGGAGTCCGCGCCCAGGCTGGGTCCCATGGCGCGCTCCTCCAGGAACTTCATGGAGGCCCGCATGGCGCCGCTCTTGAGCTTCAGCGAGAAGTCCTCGGTCTCCTCCTTGGTGAAGGTGCCCGTGATGCGCACGGATCCGCCGGGAATGGGTTCACGGCAGCTCAAGACGCTGACGATCTTGCGGTCCAGGACGATGGCGATGAGCCGGTTCTCCTGGGAGGCGATGACCGACAGGTTGTAAAAGTCGTCGGCGCCTTTCCGGTTCAGAGTGTAGTGGATCTCGTGCCGGTCGGTGGTGGGGTCCACGGAGGGGTTGGCGTTCTGGATGTCGGCGCCATCCACATAGACCTTGTTCTCCACCAGGTGCCAGGCCTTGATCTTTTCCTCCACCTTGCCCTTGGGAGTGGGCACGACGCCCTTCTGGCGCAGGTCGCGCTCATCCTCGAGCCGGGGCAGGAGCTCCGTGTTCGGGGGCAGCACGCCGCCGAGGGCGGTCATGGCTTCCTCCCGGGTGGGATAGCCCTGATAGCCCATCTTGTCTTCCTTGGACAGGATGCGCTGCTCCAGACGACCCGTAGTGGCCAGCAGGTTCTTGATGCGCTCGCGCTCGGCCTCGCCCACGCCGGGCAGCTCCACCACGATGCGATTGCCCTCCGCTCCCGTGGGCGTGATCTCAGGCTCGGCGACACCGAACTGGTTGATGCGGTTCTCGATGATCTGCTGGGCCCGCTTGTTGGCGTCGTCCTTCAGGTACTGCTGGTAGGAGCTCTTCTGGGTGATGCGGAAGGTCTTGCCGTCGAAGGCGGTCTCGTAGTTGCCGCTGTAGCTCTCCAGGATCTTGTCGATGCTGCCCTTCTGGTCCGCGGGGACGCCATCGATCTTCACGGCGTTCCCCTCGATGCCCACCTGGGCGCTGCCGAACCCCTTCTCGGCCAGCTGTCCCTGGACCCGGTCGCGGGTGTCCCGCAGGTCGGCTTCCAAGGCTTCATGGCCCTGGACTTCGAGCTCGAAGTGGACGCCGCCCTTGAGATCCAAACCGAGACGGACCTTGTTCAGTGGGGTGAAGAAATAGGCACAGACGCCGCAGATCAGGAGGGTCGCGATCAGGCGCCAGAGACTCCGCTTGCTCACTCGAGGCTCCAACGTAGGAAGAGCGGGGCTTGGCCCCGCCCTTGAATTAGTGCAGAGGACGGATGATCAGTTCTGCTGCTCGGGGGCGGGCTCGGAAGCCAGGGCCACCACGGCGTTGCGCCGGGCCTTGACGACGGTGTTGCCGAGCTTCAGGTAGAGGTTCTTGTCTTCGACGCGGTCGATGGTGGCGTAGAAGCCGGAGGACAGAAGCACCTCGTCCCCGGCCTTCAGCTTGGAGAGGCGCTCTTCCATGGCCTTCCGCGCCTTGCTCTGGGGCCGGATCAGCAGGAAGTAGAACAGCAGGCCCATGCCCGCGAAGAGCAGGAGCTGGGGGATCAGCTGGCTGGTGCCGCCGGCCTGTTGGATGAGTGCGAAGTTCATTTAGGGCTCCTCGGTGTTCCAGTGATCCCGCGTCCGGCGCGCGAAGTCCGGGAACCGGTCCTCAAGCAGGGCTTGCCGCGCGGTGCGGGTGAGCCCAACAGTGTAGCTCAGGTTGTGGATGCTGTTGAGCGTCATTGCCAGGAGCTCCCCCACCCGGAACAGGTGGTGGAGGTAGGCCCGAGTGAAAGTCGTGCAGGTGTAACAGCTGCAATCGGGATCCACGGGCTCGTGGGACTCGCGGTGGCGGGCGTTCTTGATGTTCAGCCGCCCCCGGCTGGTGAGCAGGCGCCCGTGCCGGGCTTCCCGGGTGGGCAGCACGCAGTCGAAGATGTCCACCCCGTGCTCGATGCCGAAGAGCAGGTCCTCCGGGGTGCCGACGCCCATGAGATAGCGGGGCCGGTCCTGGGGCAATTCCCGCACGAAGTCCGCCAGGGTCGCGTTCATCTCCTCCTTGGGCTCACCCACGCTGAGACCGCCCACGGCGAAGCCCTGGAAGGGGGTCCGGGCATCGATCTCCAGGATCTGCTCCAGGTGGTTGCGGCGCAGGTCCAGGTGGGTCCCACCCTGGTTGATGGCGAAGAGGCCCTGGTGGGAACCCAGGGGGAACTCCCGGCAGCGCTGGAGCCAGCGGGTGGTGCGGGCGATGGAGACTTCCAGCTTGCCCCGCTCCAGCCGGCCGTGGGGGCACTCGTCCAGGGCCATCACCACGTCGGAGCCCAGGTTGCGCTGGATCTCCATGCTCCGCTCCGGGGAGAGGAAGTGGCTGGAGCCGTCGATATGGCTCTGGAAGGTCACGCCCTCCTCGGTGATCTTGCGCAGCCCGGCCAGGGAGAAGAC
>CAYZND010000350.1:0-4082 GCA_964479495.1 uncultured Mesoterricola sp. | reverse complement strand
CCGCCATGAAGACCGGCACGCCGGTGCGGGAAAAGGCCTCCGCCATGACCCTCAGGGTCACGGTCTTGCCCGTGCCCGTGGCCCCAGCCACCAGGCCGTGGCGATTGGCCATCCGCGGGAGGAGCTCCAGGGAGGTGAAACCATCCTTGGATGGAGAGAGGGCGAGGTGCATGGGCTCAGGCATTCGGAGCTCCTGGACTAGATGTGTTCCACGCCCCGGGTCTTGATGGGCGAGACAAAGCGGTAGTCGATGTCCCAGGGGAAGTAGATCCACTTGTCCTGCTGGAACTCCTTCACGTAGGTGTCCACGATGGGCCGGCCCATGGGCTTGGCATAGAGCGTAGCGAAATGGGCCTTGGGCAGCCGCTCACGGACGGCCTTGGCGGTCTTGCCCGTGTCCACCAGGTCGTCGATGAGCAGCCACCCGGCGCCATCCCCCTCGATGCTCTTGAGCCACTTCAGCTTCCCTTGACTCTGCTCGGCGCCTCCACCTTCCGCCGACCCATAGCTCACCACGCACACGGTGTCGATGAGCCGGATCTCCAGCTCCCGGGCCACCAGGGCGGCGGGCACCAGCCCCCCGCGGGTGATGGCGATGATGCCCTTCCACTCGCCGAGATCATGCAGGAGCGTGCAGAGGTAGCGCGCGTCCCGGTGCAGCTCCGGCCAGGAGATGACGATTTCGTCCTTGTAGGGATTGGCTGACATGGTTCACCCGCGCTGAAGCAGAGAGGTCCTGAAAAGGAGGATCTTACCTGTTGGCCGGGCTTTGCAGAATCCTATTTTCGCTTCAGATCCCTGACGGCCGCTGCAATGGCAGAGAACACGCCGGGGATCTGCGCCTCGGTGAGGCAGGAGAAGGCCACCCGCAGGTTCAGCGCGCCCAGGGCGATGGTGCCGACGCCATGCTCGTCCAGGAGCTTCACGCGCACCGTATCGGCATCCACTCCCTTCAGGCGCAGGCACATGAAGTAGCCGCTGTTGTAAGGATATACATCCCAGCAGTCCGCGTATTCAGGCCGGCGGCATTCCACGGCGGTCACGGCGGCCCGCTGGCGCAGGATCTCCACCTTCTCCGCCTGCTGCTTCCGGAATCCAGGATCCTGGAGCGCCTTCAGGACGATGGTCTGTCCAGGGTGGGTGACGCTGGAGACCACGGAGCGGATGACACCGGCCGTCTTGTCCTCCAGAGCCTTGTAGGCAGCAGCGGTTCCGCCCTGGATTCCATAGGTCAGGAATCCCACGCGCACGCCCCAAACGAACTCCTCCTTGGTGGCCCCGTCCACCTTCACCGCCAGGAGGTTGCGGTGGGCCTGGCACAGGCGCCCGAAGAAGGACTCCCGCTCGCAGGCCGCGTCGAAGAACATGCCGTAGTAGGCGTCGTCGCAGACCACCACCAGCTTGCTCCCCGCCTCGGCAGCGTCGGTGAGCGCCTTCACGATGGCCAGAGCCTCGGCCTTGGTGGGCGTATAGCCCGAGGGATTGTTCGGGAAGTTCAGGGAGACCACCAGCTTCTTGCCAATCCGCTGGCGCAGGGCGGCGGTGAATGCCTCGATGTTGAACCCGGTGAGGGACTCGTTGAAGAAGGGGTAGTAGCTGATGTGCGCCCCCAGGCGGGTCTCCCAGGCCAGGTTGTAGTTCTCCCACATAAGGTCGCTGGAAAGGGCCTCGTCACCGGGATCCAGAAACAGCTCGCCCACCACGGAGAGGCCATGGGTCAGGGCATTGGTGACCACGGGGTTCGACACGAGGTGCGAGCCCATGGAGGGAGTCTCTTCCCGCTGCTTCTTCGCCCAGGCCTGCCGCAGATCGGGCTTGCCGTAGCTGGGAACGTAGTCATAGAGCTCTGCAGAGGTCAGTCCGTTGAAATACTTGTGCACGCACTCCAGATACATGGGCGCGCCGTTCTCCGTGGCGATGCCGATGGTGGCATTGGCGGTCTTGGCCTTCTGCTTGGCTTCGGCGCCCTGGGCCAGGATGCCCTTGCTGGGGAAGAAGAAGCGCTTGCCCCGCTCGCTCAGCAGCTCGAACACCACCGGGCAGTCCTTGTGGATGGCCTCGTTGGCGGCTTCGGCCAGAGGGTTGAGGACGATCTCCTGGGTGGAACTCATGTCGTAGACTCCTTGAAACCAGTTCCCCATGGTATCGAGAACCAGCGGCGGCCCGGATTATCCAGGCATTGGAACCATTGATATATTTCAGCAACGACGGAGCGCTCCGCCGGAACTCAGTGCCCCGGATAGAGCCAGGGTCGCAGGGCCCGCGTGACCAGCGGCATGACCACCCAGGTCATGAGGACCACGAGCGTCACCACGGAAAGGAGCACCCGGAAGGGCAAGGGCAGATCCTGGATCAAAGGCACGAGGAGAGTGGCGTTGAGCAGGCTCGTGGGATAGAGGCCCAGCAGCACAGACACGGCCACCTTCCAGACGGGGGGCGGCGGCGCAACCGTCGGTGGCAGGATCCCGAACAGCGCCTCCAGGCCACTGATGATCTGGGCTTGATCCTGCCCTTCCACCAGCGGTGCCACTTGAGTCAGCCACTGGGCGCGTGTCGGGGATGCAACCCATGCCTGGAGGCTGCGCGCAGAGTCGAAAGTGAAGACGAAAACCCATTCAGGCTGGGCATCTCCCACGGGGGGGACGAACTGACAGTTCACATGGCCCGGGAAACGCGCCATCTCCTGTTCAAACCCGAAGGCCCATTCCCTGAAAGCGTCCTCACAGCCAGGCCGCACCTTGCGGGAGACCACCACGGTGGCAGGAACCTGAGCTCCCGGGGCCTCGTTGTTCATGGGCACTCAGTTGACCACTTTGACGGAGCGGGGCCGCTCCGGGGGCCGTCGGCTGTCCCGACCGATGAGGATCCACTCCAGCAATGTGGCCACCACGCTGGAGACCAGGGCTCCAAAGAAAGCCGGCCAGTAGCCGTCCACCCCGAACCCCAGCTGCAACCTCGTGGAGAGCAGTCCGGCCAGCCAGAAGATCAGCCCATTGATGAACAGGCTGAGGCAGCCGAAGGAACAGACCAGGGGCACGATGGTGAGGTACTTCAACAGGGCGCCCAGGGTCGCGTTCAGCGCGCCCAGGAGCACAGCCACCCCCAGCAGCTCCAGGAAGGGCCCCCGGTGGATGCCGGGCACCACGTGCGAGGCCACCAGCAGTCCGATGGCGGAGAAGAGGAAGCGCAGAAGGGTTCTCAAGGATCGTCCCTCCGGGGAGTCAATCCATCATTATGCATCCAAGCAGGAGAACGGCCGCCCTCCGGCGGCCGTTTCGGACGTCCAGTGCCGCCTCAGTTCGAGCTGGCCGCAATGGCCGCATCCAGCTTGTCGAGCGCCGCTTCCAGGGCCTTCTCCCCCTGGGCGATCTCCTTGCGGAGCTGCTCCTGTGCGTTGGAGGCCATGGCCTTCTCGAGGGATCCCTTGCTGATGACGACCAGGACATACAAGTTTCCGTCGGACGGATCCGTCCAGAAGTCCCGGGGAGCGGAACCCGCCAAGGTCTGATCGACGAGCTGCCGGGTCACGTTCTCCTGCACGCGCTGCATCACCTCCGCCTGGATGGGCTTCTTCTCGGTACTGGACGCGGTGTTCACGCGCTGCGTGAGCTGGCTGAACATGTTCTGGACGCGGGCCTTGAGCTTCGCAGCCATGTTGCTGCGGGCATTCAACAGCGCGTCTGCGCGCTGCATCGCCTTGTCCTTCGAGATGTTCTGGCTGGCGATTCCGACGGCAGCCAGCCCATCCGGGATCTCCTCGTTGTCGATCCAGGCCGGGGCGCCCTTCGTCTGGGTGGTCGTCACGGGCAGGGGCTGGGGCTTCTTCTCTCCGCAGGCCATCAGGGTGAGCAGCGTTGCCGCGGCGGGCAGGACAAGGGAGCGGCGCATGGTTCCTCCTGGGCCTGGAAATCGTGTGAGCTTAGCATAGGCTGGGTTGTGGAAAAGAGATTCCCCGCTGGAGTGATCCGTGATCTCGATGAAGCTGACGCTGGCCCTTTCCCTTCTCGTCTTCGGTACCTTGGCCGGACAGGGACTGCCCACCCAGGGATCGATCCAGCCGGACTGGGTGGGCAGTCCCTGTC
>CAYZND010000349.1:0-4083 GCA_964479495.1 uncultured Mesoterricola sp. | reverse complement strand
GGCGGTCGTCTGGGCGGGTGCGGCTGCAGCGGGAGCTGAGGAGGGGGCAGGGGTCTCCTTGCCCTTCTTGGCGGTCTTCGCTGTGGCCGGGGGCTGGGAGCCCGCGGCCTTCAGCAGGGCATCGATTTCCGATTGATCCATGGGGTCACCCCTATCCGAGCAGCGATTCGATCTTCTCTTTCAAGGTCTCGGGCGTGAATGGCTTCACCACGTAATTGTTCACGCCGGACTGGAGGGCCTGGACGATGTCTTCCTTGGCCGCATTCGTGGTGACCATCAGGATGGGGATGTTGGGGTTCTGGCCGCGCACCGTCTGGACGAACTCCAGGCCATCCATCTCGGGCATGTTCCAGTCGGTGATGATCATCTCCACACCGCCCTGGCCCAGCTTCTCCAGGCCGGCCTTGCCGTGCTCGGCCTCCACGACGTCGGCGTAGCCGATGCGCGAGAGCGTATTGATGATGATGCGTCGCATCGTTGAGGAGTCGTCCACGATGAGGATCTTCAAGGGAATCTCCTTTGTCAGGCCTGGGGCCTATTTCTCGTCTGAGCTGTCTTCCGGGGGGGCGGAGGCTTGGATGTACTTCAGCAGCGCCGTCATATCATCGGGATAGACGTTCAGGAACTTGATCCCGAGTTCGAACTGCGCGTTGTCGAGGGCTTCCACCCGGACCACCTGGCCCACGGCGACCAGGGGTCTCATGTCGAGGTCCTGGACGGCGCCGAAGTGGTTCTGGTGCTTCCCCCACCCCGGCACCCGAAGCTCCAGCTTCAGGAGGGTCCCCAGGGGGATCTCCCGGGGGGAGGCCAGGAGAAGTCCGCCCCCGGACACATCCCGGTAGGCGCACTGGGCCGCTTCGGCCTCCTTGGAGAAGGTGATTTCCTGGAAGGCCAGGGTGGCTCCCATGGGAATGCGTCGGTACTGTCTGCGATCAGAGGACATGGTTTCCGTTCCTGGTGAAGTCATCGGTACCCAGGGAAAGGCACATGAATCTGGTTCGGTTCGGGGTCCGGGACCACTCCGGGCTCAGACGTTCCAGAGGATCTCGAACGGCCTGACCTCATGTTCGATGCCCTTGAGGTAGATCGGTTCCAGGAGCCTTAGCCCAGCCGTGCCCACGATCTCCGCCGTCCGGGGTCCGATGACGATCTGTCCGGGTTTGGCCACCGCGCTCTCCAGCCGGGAAGCCAGGTTGACCGTGGAGCCCATGACCGTGTAGTCCATGCGCTTCTCGCAGCCGATGTCCCCGGCGAAAGCCTCACCGCTGTTGATGCCGATGCGCATCTTGAGCTCCGGGTAGTCGTCGGGGCGGTTGTCGTTCAGGAACTGGAGACCCTGCTGCATGGCGATGGCGGCCTCCACGGCGTGCTGGGCGTGGTCCGGGTCGGGGCTGGGGGCGCCGAAGAAGGCCATGATGGCGTCGCCGATGTACTTGTCCAAGGTGCCGCCCCGCAGGAAGATCTGCTCCGTCAGCACTTCGAAGGAGCGGTTGAGGATGCTGGCCACCTGCAGGGGTTCCATGCCTTCCGACATCTTGGTGAAACCGGAAATATCGGCAAACAGGATTGTTACTTCACAGCGCTGGGCCTGCAGGATGGGGGCATCCAGGCTCTGGGCCGCCTTGAGGATCTCCCCCACCACCTGGGGGCTGTGGTAGCGCTCCAGGCGCTGGCGGAACCGGGCTTCCCGCTCGCGCTGGATGCCCACGGCGGCAAAATTGGCCATGGCCGACAGCAGGTGCTCGTCCTCCCGCTTGAAGCCCCCCTTGTTGAGGCTGCTCTCCAGGTAGATGACCCCCAGGGCCTGGTCCTCGACGATGAGGGGGGCGCAGAGGGCAGACGAGATGCCATGGATCTTGATGCTTTCCCCGGCGGCGAAGCGGGGGTCCACCCGGGCGTCCGTGGTGAGGATGGCCACCCGGTCGCTCATGGCGGTCCGGGCGATGGTGCGGCTGATGGGGGTGGTGATGACGCCGGGTTTTTCTTCCCAGATGAACTCGGGCACCAGCTCGCCGCAGGGGTCCGCCAGGAGGATGAAACCCCGCTGACACTTGATCTGGGCCGTCACCAGAGCCATGACGGACTCCAGGAGGTCGCTGAGGCCCGCGGCCCGTAAGAGCTTGCCGGCCATGGTGGCGAGCAGCTGGAAGAGGGTGTTGGCCTCCGCGAGGGCCTTTTCCTCGCGGTGCTTGGCCAACAGGGCCTCCAGGCTGGCATGGGGGACCAGGATGCTGCCGGAGGCGTCGAAGGCCCGGTCTTCCAGGGAGATCTTGGCTTCCGTGCGGGGACCCAGGGCGGCGATGCCGCCGGAGGTGGTCTGGGTGAAGGGCTTGGCTTCCGGCACCCACTGGACGCTCACCTCTCCGAGCTGGATGAGGTCCCCCGCCTGGAAGGGGGTCGGCATCGAGACGGGATTGCCGTTCACCGTGGTCCCGTTCAGGGATTTCAGGTCCGCCACGTGGGGCTTCCCGTCCTTCAGGAAGAAGCGCGCATGGACCCGGCTCACGGCATTGGAGGCGACTCGGATGGTGGCGGCGTCCCCCCGGCCGATGGTGAGGCCTTCCTGGGTCAGGTCCACGACGTGCCTGGTGCCTTCCACCAGCAGAGTGATCTTCATGGGGCAAGGGTCTCCAGCGGGCGTTTCCCGAGTCTATCATTCGGCCCGGCACGGGTACTCTATTAGATCTGGACGTGGTGATGGAGCGCGGATGACGAAGGTGGGGTTCATGTCCCTGGGGTGTCCCAAGAACCTGGTGGACAGCGAAGTGATGTTGGGGCACCTGAAGCTGAAGGGATTCAGCATCACGCACCGCATGGAGGAGGCCGAGATTCTCGTGGTCAACACCTGCGGCTTCATCGAGAGCGCCAAGAAGGAGAGCATCGACACGATCCTGGAGGCGGCCTCCATGAAGCAGATTGGCGCCTGTCGGAAGCTGGTGGTGGCGGGCTGCATGGTTGAACGCTACCGGGATCAGCTCCTGGCGGACATGCCCGAGATCGACGCCTGCCTGGGCACCCGGGACATCGAGCACATCGCCGAAGTCCTCGGCGCCAACGACCGCCTCTTCGAGCCCGATCGCGATCCCGCCTACCTCTATGACGAGCACAGTCCCCGGCTGCTGACGACCCCGAGGGCCTCCGCCTACCTGAAGATCAGCGAGGGCTGCGACCATGGGTGCGCCTTTTGCGCCATTCCCGCCATCCGGGGCCCCCAGCGCAGCCGGACCCTGGATTCCATCGTGGCCGAGGCCCGGGCGCTCGTGGCCCAGGGGGTCCTGGAGCTCAACCTCGTGGGCCAGGACACCACGGACTACGGGCGGGATCTGGGGGATCCGGACGCGCTGGAGAGGCTCGTGCGAGCCCTGGGGCAGGTGGAAGGGCTCCGCTGGTTCCGCATCCACTACAGCTATCCCAACCGGCTCACAGATGGGCTCCTGCATGCCATGGCCGAGACCCCGAACTGCGCCAAGTACCTGGACCTGCCCCTGCAGCACGCCGACGCTCGCGTGCTCAAGGCCATGGCCCGGGGCGGTGGGCGCAGCACCTTCATGAGGCTGCTGAAGAAGGTCCGCCACATCGTTCCGGGGGTCTTCATCCGCTCCAACTTCATCGTGGGATTCCCCCCCGAGACCGAGGAGGCCTTCGCGGAACTCAAGGCCTTCGTGGAGGAGGCCCGCTTCGAGCACGTGGGCGTGTTCACGTATTCCCTGGAGGAAGGGACGCCTGCCTACGCCATGGGCGACCCGGTTCCCGAACGCACCAAGCAGAAGCGCAAGCGCATCCTGATGGAGCTCCAGCAGAAGATCTGCCGCGAGAAGAACCGGGCCCTGGAAGGGCGCGTGCTCGACGTGCTGGTGGAAGGTCTCCACGAAGAGACGGAGCTGGTGTTCAAGGGACGCCACGCAGGGCAGGCGCCAGAGGTGGACGGCAGCGTCCTGATCGTGGGCGGCGAGCCGAAGGTGAACACGATCCAGCCGGTGAGGATCACCAAGGGCCATGCCTATGACTTGGTGGGCGAGGTGGTGGAGGGGGGCATGGACGCCGCCATCCGTGCTTTCGAGGACAGGCAGATCGCCAAGGGGC
>CAYZND010000348.1:3741-4086 GCA_964479495.1 uncultured Mesoterricola sp. | reverse complement strand
TGAAATACGTGGTTGCGGGCCATGACGCCCCCATGCGCATCGCCCGGGGCGCCCGGGGCGGTCACGCGCGACCCGAGCTGCTGCCCGGCAAGGGCTTCATGCTCGGCATCGACGAGGACCTGCCCTTCACGGAGCAGGCCTGCCCCTTCGAACTGGGCGATCGCCTCATCCTCTTCACGGACGGGCTGGTGGAGGTGGAACGCGAGGACCGCTCGCTCCTGGGCCACGACGGCCTGCTGCGGATCTGTTCCGATCTGCCGGGGGACGCCGAGCATGCCGCCGACTCGATCGTGAACACCGTACGCCGGTACAACGACCCCATGGGCTTTGTGGACGACGTGACCC
>CAYZND010000348.1:0-3731 GCA_964479495.1 uncultured Mesoterricola sp. | reverse complement strand
ATCGGATCTAGCCCACGAGCGCAAAGGCCAGCCGGCTGCCGAAGTAGACCACTATGGACTCCAGCAGCCCCAGGCCGATCCACCAGGCCCAGGCCCGATTCTCGAGGCCCTTCATCAGCGGTGGCAGGGCGCCCAGTATGATGGCTTCAGCCAGGATCACGTAGTAGGGCGTGATGCCGAAGAGCATCCGGCAGTTCTGGTAGAACCAGAAATCCGCGGAGTGGGCCAGGTACTCGAACAGGGGCACGTAGCTGGCACCGATGAGGGCCATGACGAGCATCGCGACGCCCATGCGCATGCGCTGGGGCAACCACCAGGCGATGAAGCCCATCTGCACCATCACCGCCACCCAGGAGAAGGGCATGTAGAGGGGCGAGGCCCAGATCATGGGCTCTCCCGGCGGGTAGACGAGGGTCCCCTTCACCACCACGGAGAAGGCGTCGGCCGGCAGCTCCCCGAAGCCCACCACCAGCGCGAAGACCAGCAGCCGGCCCACCAGCGGATCCCTGGTGCGCAGGAGATAGATGGCCACCATCAGGACTTCCAGGGCCGTGGACAGGGCGGCCACCTTCCAGCCCAGGTGCAACAGGGAGCCCAGCCCCGCCAGCGAGAGACCCACGGTGGACATGAGGACCACCAGCAGCCAGCGGCGGCGGTTCACGGGATCAGACATGGACGCACCTCAGAAGGAGGCCTTCACGCCGAACTGGAGCTGGCGCTTGGGGCCGTATTCCAGGGCGGAGCCGTAGGGGTGGGGTTCCGGGGCGGAGAGGACGTTCTGCACCTTCAGCACGTTGGTGGTGTTGAAGACATTGAACACTTCCAGCAGAAACTCCAGGCGGGTCCTGGACAGCTTCCATTCCCGGGCGAGCCGCAGGTCCACGGTCTTGATGTCCGGTCCCCGCTCGCTGTTGCGGCCGATGCCTGCTGGGCGGTCCGAGGCCCAATCTCCATTCAAGTCCCGATCGTACCCCACGAGACGGCTGTAGGGCCGGCCCGAGGCGTACTGGGCGATGACGGCCACGGTCCAGGCGCGGAGCCAGGGATGCGTGAAACGAGACTTGAAGACTCCACTCAACTGGATCTGATGGGTTTGGTCCTCGGAGCTCGGCCCCCACTCTTGGTCAGGGGCGTACGTGTCTTGGGGCGGGTAATCGGGATTCCAGTCGTTGTAGTTATCCTCAGCCTTGCCGTGGGTGTAGCTGAGGCTCATGGCCACGTCGTCGTTCACCTTCCACTGCCAAGCCGCGGTCTGCCCCTGATAGCGGCTCTTGCCGGTCCCATCTGCGCGTAGGATCTGGCTGTAGCGCAAATCCGGGCGGCGCGGAATCAGTCCATACATGACGTAGGCGTTCACATCCCGCACGTTCATGAACCCCGATCCTTGGGAGTACATGAGGTCCAGCGTGAAGCGGTGGGAAGGACCGGGCACCCACTCCAGCCCCACGTTCACCGCCTTGGTCTTCGGCATGCCATAGGAGCCCGGGATCACCAGCAGGGGCTTGGTTCCGGCAGGAGGCGCGGGATGTGAGGGGCCGAGTCCCCAGAACCCCAGAAGCAGCGGGATCTCCGCGTTGAGAATCCGGGGAATGTCGTCCAGGAAGGTGTATATGGACGTCTGGGTGTTCTGGTTGTTGTAGAGCCTTGGCCCGAAGAGGGACCCCAGCTGGGTGCTGCCCGAGAAGACGCCGTACCCGCCGTAGAGACGAAGGGGATCCTTCGCCTGCCAGCTGAAGGAGACCCGCGGGGACAAGCGGCTGCTGCTCCAGTCACGGTCGGTGGCGAACAGCTTGGAGTAGGGATGGAGGCCATCCGGGAGTCGGGTGGGACCGAGTACCGGATCCACCGTGCCGGGTGGGTTCTGGAGATCCGCATAAGCCGACGTGTCGAACTCTGGAAGCACTTCCCGGTCGTACCGGAGTCCCAGTTTCAGCAGGAACGCGGGGGTGATTTGCCAGTCATCCTGCAGGAAGAGGGCGTCCGATCGGGTGCTGAAGCGGGTGGCGGGATTCCCCCAGCTCTGGAAGTATGCGGCGGGAAAGCCATTGTTGAAGGCAGCCAGTGAAGTGGGGAAATATCCCTGGAGCTCGCTGAAGATGTGGACTCCCGCGGTGTTCTGTTCCACCTTTCCCCGGTTATGCGACTGCAGAAGATCGACTCCCAGCTTCAGGGTGTGATCTCCAGAGAAGATGGTTGCGGTATCGATGAACTGGAGGTAGTCCATGTCCGTGTCTTGCGGTGTCAGCCGCTGCTGGCCGAACTGGGCCACGCCCGCGATCTCCACAAACACAGTGTGGAGGGGGTCCATGGACTTCAGGACCGAGTCCTGGCGGGCATACAGGAACCGGGCCTCGTTGATCCACCGCTCGCTGCCCAGCCACTGGTGGGTGAGCGCCAGCTGGAGGTTCCGGCTGTCCAGCGTGCCGCCGCTGGTCCTGGCCGTGATGCCGCCCCAGGGGATCTGGTTCTCGTTGGAGCCATCCCCGTAGGAGAGGCGCAGCCCCCAGGTGTTCCGGTCGTTTGGTCGGTAGTCGAACTTCACCAGGGCGGAGGTCTGGGTCTCCTCGAAGGGCAGGCTCCCGTTCTCCACCTGGAAGCCCCTTGCGATGAACGTGGGCGAGGCGAACACCGCCGGGTCGATGGACACGACGTTCACGTCCCGCTTCCGGTAGCGCTCCAGGCTCGCGAAGTAGAAGAGCCGGTCGGGGATGAGGGGACCACCGAAGGTGCCGCCGAACTGTTCCTGGCGGAACTCGTCGCCATTGGAGCCGTCGGCGGCGCGCGCATCCCAGCTCCCGGGGCGGTAGAAGGCGAAGGCTGACCCGGCAAATCGGTTCCCTCCGGACTTGAGCAGGCTGTTGACGATGCCCCCGGTGGCTCGGCCGTACTCGGCGGAGAAGGCCCCCGTGATCACCTGGAACTCCCGCACGGCGCCCTGGCTCACGGGGCAGGCCACGGCGCCGGTGCCCAGGTCGTTGTTGTCCAGGCCGTCCACCAGGAAGCGGTTCTGCCGCGGATTGCCGCCCCGGAAGGTGAGCCCCGAGTTGGGCACGGCCCCCGTGAGCGGCATGTTGGAGCGCGCCACGCCGGGCACCGTGAGGCTGAAGTCCACGAAGCTGCGGCGGTTGATGGGCAGGCCTTCCAGGAGCACCGGATCGATGACCGTGGACACTTGGGTGCGCAAGGGATCCGGGGCGGAGGGCTCCGCCGTGACATCCATGGAGCCTTCGGTCTCCTTCGACAGCTCGATGTCCAGCACCGAGACCGTCCCGATCAGCACCTGGATGTCCCGGATACGCCGAGGGGAGAGACCCGGAGCCTCCGCGGTGAGCACGTACCACCCGGCGGGCAGGATCCGGAACCCGTACTCGCCCCGTTCGTTGGCCGTCGCGGTCCGGCCCTCGCCCGTCGCCACGTTCTGCAGCTTCAGCGCGATGCCAGGAGGCACCTCCTGGGTGCCGGCGATCCGCACATGGCCCTTCAGGTCGCCCGTGGTCACGCCCACGCTCTGGGCACCCAGGGCGAGGGAGGACAGGACGATGGCGGTGGTGAGGCTCGGGAAGCGCACGAGGGAATCCCACGATGAAGAGGGCGATACCCTGCTTTTCGACGGGAAAGGGACGCGGAATTAGGAAAATCAGAAATATCAGTCGCTTTTCCAAGTATCCATGATCCACCCGTGACCAATGCCAGAATTGTGCAGATATCCTCACTCCGGAGCCGCCCTTGAC
>CAYZND010000347.1:0-4090 GCA_964479495.1 uncultured Mesoterricola sp. | reverse complement strand
GTAGTAGATGCCGGCCATCAGGATGATGGCGGAGGTCGGCGGCATGCCGAAGGTGATGGGGATCAGGAGCGCGGCGCCCGTCATGGGACCGATGCCCGGCAGCACGCCGATGACCGTGCCCAGGAAGACGCCGATGAAAGCGAGCAGGAGGTTGAAGGGCGTTCCCGCGACGGTGAAGCCCGTGACCAGATTGTGCATGATGTCCATGGCGCTCTCCCTAGAATCCGATCAGGCTCAGCGGGCCTGATGGCAGCGTCACCTTCAGGAGCTTCGTGAAGATGAAATACATGCCGAAGCTGGCAATGAGGCCGATGATGACGTCCCGCAGGATGTGCTTGCGATCCAGCACCAGCACGCCGGCCAGGAACACCAGGATGGTCGTGAGGGCGTAGCCCAGCGTGTTGAAGAGGAGCGCGTAGACGACCATGAGGGCAATGATGACGCCCATGAGCTTGAGGTCTGCCTTGGTCTCGACCTTGTCTTCCGCGCCGATGATGACGGCCCGGGCCTCGTCCTCCTTCGCGATCCCCTTGAACTGGATGACCAAGTTGCACAGCGAGAAGAGCAGCATGAGGAAGCCCACGGCCTTCGGAAAGACCGAGGGCCCGATCTGCTGCTTGATCATGGGAACGGGAATCATCAGGTATGCGCCGATCAGGTAGGCGGCGGAGAATGCCGTCATGACGACGCTGGCGGTGCGCTCGATGCGTTTCGCAGCCATTGGTTTGCCTCCAGGAAACGGGGCCGGTCGCACCGGCCCCGTCGGTTCATGCCGCGCGACCTACTTCGCGAGCCCCAGGTTCTTCATCAGCTCCGAGTAGGACTTGTACTCGTCGTCCAGGAACTTGGCGAAGGCGGGGGCGTCCGTATAGGCGGCGACCCACTGCATCTTCTCGGAGGAGTCGGCCCAGCTCTTCGTGGTGGTCATGGTCTTCAGGGTCTTGCCCCAGTAGGCCTGGGCGTCCTTGGACATGCCCGGGGCGCCGAACACGCCGCGCCACACCTCGTAGGTCACATTGATGCCGGACTCCTTGACGGTGGGGACGGCCGCCAGGGGTCCGCCGCGCCGCTCGGGGGAGGTGATGGCCAGGGCGCGCACCGTGCCCGCCTGGATCTGCGGAATGGCCTCGCCCACGCCCGTGGACACGAAGGCCACGTTGCCGCCCAGCAGGGTGGTCATGGCCTCGCCGCCGCCGGAGAAGGCGACGTAGACAAGCTTGGAGGGATCGATGCCGGCGCCCTTGGCCACCTTGCAGAAGGCCAGGTGGTCCATGTTGCCGGCGGCGGAGCCACCGGCAAACTTCACGGCGGTGGGATTGGCCTTCACGGCGGCGATGAGGTCCTTGAAGGTCTTGTACGGGCTGTCAGCGCGGACCAGGAAGATCTGGTAGTCGGTGATGAGCTTGGCCAGGGGCGTCAGCTCCGTGTACTTCGCCGGGAAGGTCCCGTTGATGGAACCGATGATGAGCGGGGGCGAGTAGACGGTCAGGGTGTAGTTGTCGTTCGACTTCATCTGCATGTAGGCGAAGCCGATGGCGCCGCCCGCGCCGGGCTTGTTGGTCACGGAGTTGGGCTGGGGATAGAGCTTCTCGGTGTCCAGGGAGCGGCTGATGGCCCGGGCCAGCGCGTCCCAACCACCGCCGGGATTGGCGGGGGCCACGACCTCGAGGGGCTTGGATGGATACGTTTCGGCAGCGAAGGAGAAGCTGCCGGCCAGGACGGTGAACGCCATGACAGCGGATCGGATCGACATCTGGGTGCTCCTTTCAAAGTGAGGTTCCACAAAGGAACGGGGAATGGTGAAAGTCTGGAAGCGCGGCCAGCCTGCGTCTGTAAGCGGTCCCATGATTCGTGCGTAGGTGTTCGTCCTACAGGCGCAGGTCACTCCTTGATCTGGCGGATGACGTCGATCACGGTCCCATCGCGGTATTCCACAATGCCAACCACGCGGTCCAGGTGTTCCACAGGATCAGGCCTGCCGGTGATGCGCTCGGCCATGGCCGCCAGCTCCTCGATCTCGAAGGGGCTGATCCCCCCTTTCCGGAGAGCGTCCTTCAGGTCCGTGCGGCGTGGATTGACGGCCATGCCCCGGTCCGTGACGACGAGATCCACGCTTTCCCCGGGAGTGACGATGGTGTCGACGGCGGGCACGATGCTGGCGGTCCTGGCCCGTACCAACGGCGCCACAACGATGGCCAGGGAGGCCCCCGCCGCCGTGTCGCTATGTCCGCCCGAAGCTCCCCGGATGACACCATCGGATCCGGTGATCACGTTCACGTTGAACCGCGTGTCCACTTCCAGCGCCGAGAGGATCACGGTGTCCAGCAGGTTCACCGCCGCGCCGCTGCTGTGCGGGTTCGCGTAGTAGGATGCGTCCACCTCGAAGTGGTTCGCGTTGGTCCCCAGGGAGCGCGCGGCTTCCGCATCGAAGCTCTGGACATCCAGAAGGGCCCCCACGAGGCCCTCCTCCAGCAGGCGCACGGCCTGGCTGGTGATGCCGCCCAGGGCGAAGGAGGCCCGGACCCCTCGCTGCAGCATGCGCTCCCGCAGGAACCGCACCGTGGCCAGGGAGGAACCGCCGGAGCCCATCTGGAATGAAAACCCGTCCTGGATCACATCCGCTGCGTCCAGGGCCTCCACCACCTGTCGCGCGATCAGCAGTTCCCGGGGGTCACGGGTCATGCGCGTAGCACCGAAGCCGATCTTGCGCGGATCTCCCACGGACTCCACGGGGACCACCCAGTCCACCAGATCCTGTCCGATGCTCGCCGGGGCCGCTGGATAGTCCTCCAGGCTATCCGTGAGCAGCACCACGGTGCGCGCCACCCGCGCGTCCACCATGGCGTACCCCAGCGATCCGCAGGCGGACTTGCCGGCCCAGCCACGCGCGTTCCCGTAGCCATCGCAGGAGGGAACGCCCAGGAAGGCCACATCGGGCTTGAGGCTGCCTTCCAGGAGCGCTCGGGCTCGCCCTCCATGAGAGTGGATCACAACCGGAAGGTCGAGGAGCCCACGGGAGATGGCCTCGGCCAGCTCACCCCGCAGTCCGGACGTGTGGATCTGCCGGATCACCCCCTCCCTGCAGAGTTCGATCAGGGGTGCATGGATGGACGTGAGGGAACTGGAAGCGAGGGTGAGGTCCTTGATACCCGCCCGGTGGATGGCAGCCATGACCAGGTTGACGACGAAGTCCCCCTCCCGGAAATGGTGGTGGAACGAGACCGTCATGCCGCTCTCGAGGCCGGACCTTCGGATGGCTTCGTCGATGTTCTGGAGGACCTTGGAAGGCCGCTGGGCGGAGAGCTGTTTCCGATGGCCCTTCCCGTCTGGCCATGCGCCTGAAAAGGGCGAGCGATGCTCGAAACCCAGCAGTCCTGGGGGTACTCCGCACGAGCCAGCATGGCGGCGGTTCATAGGCCCTCCTCGCGGCCACGGCCAGCCAGTTCGAGCACCCGTTGGGCACGCTCCACGATGGGCTTGTCGATCATCTTCCCATCCAGGGAGGTGACGCCCGATCCCCGAGCCTCAGCCTCCCGGGCGGCCTCCACGATCCGACGGGCCTTCAGGACCTCCTCGGGCTTCGGTGCGTAGGCGGCATGCACCACGGCGATCTGGTTCGGATTGATCACAGACTTGCCGTCGAAGCCCATCTGCTTGATGAGGGCCACCTCCTTCGCGAACCCCTCCTCGTCCGCCACATCGGTGAACACCGTGTCGATGGCCATGATGCCCGCGGCCTTGGCCGCGATGACGATGCGCCCGCGGGCTTCCGCCAGTTCGACACCATCGCGGGAGCGGGATGTCTTCAGGCTCGTGACATAGTCCTCCGCCGACAGCGCGATGGCCGCCATGCGCGGCGAGGCGTCGGCGATGTTGAAGGCGTTGATGACCCCCAGGGGGCTCTCGATGGCCGCCATCAGGAGCACGGAGCCCTCGGGACGACCGCAGGCCCGCTCCGCCATGGCCACCCTTTCCTCCAGGTGGCGGATGTCGGCAGCCGTCTCGGTCTTGGGCAGCCGCACCACCTCGATGCCCGCGGCCACCATGACCTGGATGTCCTCCTCCGCCCAGGGCGTGTCCAGTCCGTTGA
>CAYZND010000346.1:276-4098 GCA_964479495.1 uncultured Mesoterricola sp. | reverse complement strand
TGCTCGCCCGGCGCTCCAGCGCGGCCCTTCCCATTACTTGGACACGCTCCTAGGGTCGCTGAGATGGAGAGGCGCTGGGCTGCAGCAGTTCCCAGCCGCTGGCGAAGATCTGCCGGATTCCAAAGGGCTTAGGAAAATATCGCAAGCGAGGATCCTTCTTCAGTTCCGCTTCCATCCCCTCGAGCCCATACCCACTGACCAGGATGACGGGGACGAGGGTGTTGATCTTCCGGATCCGGCCCAGAAGCTCGAGGCCGGTGCATTCCGGCATCCGCTGGTCGCTCACCACGAGGTCGTAGCGGGACTGCTGGAAGAGCTGCCAGGCGATGAGCCCATCGGGCGCCGTCTCCACCTGGGCCCGGGCCTGGGTGAAGGCATCCGCCAGGAGGTCCCGCAGGTTGGGATCGTCCTCCGCCACGAGGACCCGCTTTCCGGCATAGGTCAGGGGCTGCGGCTCCGGCTCCGCCGGAACCGGGTTGGCACCCTCCGCAGGCAGGGCGGTGTGGAGGTTCAGGTGGATGCGGAACTCCGTGCCCCTGCCGACCTGGCTGTTGACCTCGATCCGCCCACCGTGGCCCTCCACGAGGCTCAGGACCATGGCCAGTCCGAGACCCGTCCCTTTTCCCAGATCCTTGGTGGTGAAGTAGGGCTCGAAGATGCGTGGGAGCACCTCCGCGGCGATGCCCGTGCCCGTGTCCCGGATGGTGAGGCAAGCCTGACCCGTGTCGCCCGGCTCCGTGCGCAGGATCAGCCGACCGCCCTGGGGCATGGCATCCCGTGCGTTCACGGCCAGGTTCAGCAGGATCTGCTCCAGCTGGACCGGTTCCCCCTGGATGGGGGGAAGGTCGGGTGTCAGCTCCAGCTCGATGCGGACCAGGCCCCCCAGAACCCGGTCGAGCAAGGTCGCGGTGTTGGCGATGAGGGTGTTGAGATCCACGCTGCGCAGCTGGGGCTTCACCTGATGCGTGAAACTCAGCAGGGACTTGATCATCAGGGCGCAGCGATCCGCGGCGTCCTCGGCTCGGTTGAGCCTTCGGAACACCGGGTGATCCTTCGGGAGCAGCTCCTTCCCCAGGTTGATCTGTCCCACGATGGAAGCCAGCTGGTTGTTGACATCGTGGGCGATGCCTCCGGCCAGGGTCCCCACGGTCTCCAGCCGCTGACTGCGCTCGAGCTGCTGGCGGAGATCCGCCTCGTTGCGGAGGGATTCGCCGGCCCGCCGGAGGACCTCGCCCAGGGCATGGATCTCCTCCAGGTCCGTGGGCACGGGATCGGGGATCCGGCCTTCACCCAGCATCCTGGCAGAGCGGCTCAGGGCTTCCAGAGGATCGCCGAACCGCCGGGCCAGGACGCGGATGCGCCAGGCGGCAAAGGCCAGGAAGAGACCGAGGGCCGCCAACAGGAACAGCACCCTGTGGAGGCCCGCAGGTGGCAGGAGCACGCTTGTCCCCGCCAGAATGAGCAGCAGGAAGGCCATCGCGC
The DNA here is from genome assembly GCA_964479495.1 of uncultured Mesoterricola sp. Taxonomy (GTDB): domain Bacteria; phylum Acidobacteriota; class Holophagae; order Holophagales; family Holophagaceae; genus UBA1801. The sequence continues at coordinate 2,616 of CAYZND010000346.1, read as the reverse complement.
CAAAGGTGGCGGCCAGCTCGCGGAGGAGAAACCGACGGATGGGAAGCACGAGGACGGATGAGCCGCGCGAGGCCGCAGGCTTCAGGCGAGGGCGGCCCGGAGAGCGGCGAAGGCCGCGGGGATGCCTTCGGGCTTGGTGCCCCCGCCCTGGGCCAGGTCTTTCTTGCCGCCGCCACGGCCGTCCACGTGGGGCGCCATGGCCTTGAGCAGGGCGCCTGCATCGGCGGACAGCTCCGACGAGACGGAGACCAGGAGGGCCACCTTGTCGTCGGCCACCTTGGAGGCCAAGGCGATGACGGCGCTGCGGTGGCGGGTGCGCACCTGGTCCATCATCTCCCGCAGGGGGCCCGTCTCCAGGCCTTCCACAGCCGCAGTGACCAGGGTGAGGTCCTTCACCTGCTCCACCTGTTCGGCGCTGCCACCGCCGGAGGCCGCCTTGAGCTTGGCTTCTTTCAGCTCCTTCTCCAGCTGCTGGATGCGGCTGTCCTTGGACGACAGGATGGAGGACAGGTTCTCCCGGGCTGTATTGGCCTGGCGGGAGAGTTCACTCAGCAGCCCTTCGTTCTCCTGGAGGCGCTCCAGGGCGGCCATGCCCGCCACGGCTTCGAGGCGTCGCACGCCGGAGGCCACGGCGCCTTCGGAGACGATCTTGATGGCCCCGATCTGACCGGTGTTGGAGACGTGGGTGCCGCCGCAGAGTTCCGTGGAGAAGCCGGGGACGCTCATGACGCGGACGGTCTCGCCGTACTTCTCCCCGAAAAGCGCCATGGCGCCCGAGGCCAGGGCCTCGTCGATGGGCATCTCGCGGAGCTTCGTTTCCTGGGCCAGGAGCACCTGCTCGTTGGCCCGGCGCTCGATCTCGGCCATCTGTTCGGGCTCCACGGGAGCGAAGTGGGTGAAGTCGAAGCGCAGGCGCTGGTCGTCCACCACGCTGCCTGCCTGCTTCACGTGGGTGCCGAGCACTTCGCGCAGGGCTGCGTGCAGCAGGTGCGTGGCCGTGTGGTGGGCCCGGATGCGGGCGCGGCGCTCGTGGTTCACCTCGGCCTTCACCACCGTGCCCAGCTTGAGGGGGCCGGCGAGGTTCCTCACGAAGTGCACATGGCGCTTGGGAGCCAGGGCCTTGCAGTCCCCCACGGCACAGGAATACCTGAAAGCCGTGCCAGCCTCGGATGTCCAGTGCAGCTCGCCCCGGTCGCCCACCTGGCCGCCGCTCTCGGCGTAGAAGGGGGTCTTGTCCAGCACCACGAAGCCATGTTCCTGCAGCACGTCCACTTTCTTCTTGTGGGCGTCGAAGAGGGCCACCACCGTGGCACCCTCGGTGGCCTCGGCGCCATAGCCCAGGAACTGGGTGGCCGGCAGGTCCGCCAGAATGGCGAGGTCCCCTTCCAGCCGCACGTCGTGGCTCTTCATGGCGGCGCGGCTCTTGGCCTTCTGCTCGTCCAGCTCCCGCTGGAAGCCGTCCATGTCGCAGGCGAGATCGCGCTCCTTGCACCAGTCCTGGACCAGATCCACGGGGAAGCCGAAGGTGTCGTAGAGCTTGAAGATGTCGGCCCCCTGCAGGCGGCCGCCGGAGACATCGCAACCCTCGAGCTGCTTCAGGCCCAGGGTCAGGGTGAGGCTGAACTGGGACTCCTCCCGCAGCAGCACCTTCTGGATGCGGGGCAGTTCCAGGCGCAGCTCCGGGTAGGCATCCCCCATGGCCGTCACCACGGTCGGGACCAGGTCCGCGAAGAAGTTGCCCTCGATGCCCAGCTTCCGGCCGAAGCGCAGGGCCCGGCGGATGATCTTGCGGAGCACATAGCCGCGGCCTTCGTTGGAAGGCACCACGCCGTCGAAGGTCATGAAGGTGGCGGCACGGATGTGGTCGGCGATCACCTGGGAGGCGGTGCGGTTGGTGTGCTCCCGGCGCTGGTCCGCAGACACCTTGGCCACCTTCCAGATGCCCTCGAAGATGGGCTGGAAGAGGTCGATCTCGTAGTTGCTCTCGACGCCCTGGAGGATGGAGGCGGTGCGCTCCAGGCCCATGCCCGTGTCGATGCTGGGCTTGGGCAGGGGGGTCAGGCCGCCCTTGCCGTCCTGCTCGTACTGCATGAAGACCAGGTTCCAGATCTCCATGACATCGTCACCCTCGCCGTTTACCAGCTCGGCCCGGTTGCCGGCCATGTCCTTGGGGCGGTAGTAGTGCATCTCCGAGCAGGGGCCGCAGGGGCCCGTGTCGCCCATCTGCCAGAAGTTGTCCTTCTTGCCGAAGCGCAGGATGCGGTCCGTGGGCACGCCGGCGGCCTTCCACATCTCCTCGGCCTCGGTGTCCGCGGGGACGCCGTCGGCACCCTCGAAGAC
>CAYZND010000346.1:0-266 GCA_964479495.1 uncultured Mesoterricola sp. | reverse complement strand
GCTCCTTCGGCATGCCCACCTTCTCCCAGAGGTCCGCGGCTTCGTCGTCGGCGGGAATGCCCGGAGTGCCCTCGAAGACCGAGACCCACAGCCGGTCGGGATCCAGGCCCAGGCAGCCCTGGTCCTTCGGCCCCGTCACGAACTCCCAGGCGAAGCGGATGGCGTCGGCCTTGAAGTAGTCGCCGAAGCTGAAGTTCCCCAGCATCTCGAAGAAGGTGTGGTGGCGCGCCGTGAAGCCCACGTTCTCCAGGTCGTTGTGCTTGCCC
>CAYZND010000345.1:0-4107 GCA_964479495.1 uncultured Mesoterricola sp. | reverse complement strand
CGCTCGCCCGGCGCTCCAGCGCGGCCCTTCCCATTACTTGGACACGCTCCTAGAGGTAGTCCACGAAGAGATGGATCACCGGCACCTTGTGCCGCTTGCCCTTGGTGGCCTGCACGATGCTCGTGACGGACATGGTCAGGCACCACAGGAGCCAGATGGGCAGAAGGATGCGGAAGGCCAGGATGCCGATGATCGGGAAGAGGCCCAGGATCACCAGCGTCAGGGCGATCACGACCTCCACGAAGGCGAGCAGGACGCCTTGGCGCGCGTGCCACAGCAGCTCCTCGTCATCCCGGTTGCGCAGGTAGGGGGTGAAGGCCCAGGGTCCCGCGTAGCACAGGATCAGGTCCTTCAGGCGATCTCCCTGGTACAGGGGGGTGGAAGCATCCAGCGGCACGGGCAACCTCAGGTGGCAGAATATTCGATCACAACCCGCGCATCAGCAACAAACCGGCCATGAGCACCATCACCCCCGCGAAGAGCTTGCGGAGCCTGGGGCCGCGGATGCGCGTGGCCAGCCGGGCGCCGTTGTAGGCGCCGACCAGGAAGCCCACCGCGAGCCCTGCAAGGATCATCCAGGGCAGGCCGTTCTGGGAGTGGGCGTAGACGAGGACCCCGGGCAGGCCGATGGGGGGCAGCATCATGGCCAGGCTGGCGAGCTGCGCCTGATGCTGGGGGAGCTTGAGGCGCCACACCAGCAGAGGGTTCATCAGGATCGCGCCGCCGATGCCCATGAGCCCCGAGGCGAACCCTCCCACGAGGCCGATGAGCAGGCCGGGCAGCCAGACCTCCCGGGCGGTGGGCTGCCGGAAGGGATGGTCCTCATGACCCTGGGGCGACTTCAGGAGGTACATCCGCAGGGCCAGGGCCAGCAGCAGAACCAGGAAGACGATGCGAAGGGGGCCCTCCGGGATGGCATTGGCCAGCTTCGCCCCAGAGGAGACTCCGCCGACGAAGCCGCAGATCATGAAGCCCACCAGCGCCCAGGGGATGGGTACCCCCTCCTTGCGGTAGTGGAGCACCGCCGGCAATCCGTTGGGCAGGAGCAGGGCCGCCAGGGTGATGCCCTGGGCCTGGTGCTGGTCCAGCTTGAGGAAGAAGGCGAGCAGGGGGATGAGGATCAGGCCGCCCCCCACGCCGAAGAGTCCGGCCAGCAGGCCCCCTCCGATCCCGGAGCCCAAGCCTGCGAGGAATTCAAAGAGAGGCGTATGCATGAGGTTATGTTGACCCATGCGGGGCGTCGCTGCAGCCTACTTGAGGTAATTGTCCTCGATCCGCTTCAGGAAGCCGTTCCGCTTGCTGCGGGTGATGAACGCGTTCATCTTCTCCAGGAAAGCGGGGTGGTTCTCGTTGATCTGCATCATCAGGTCGAAAGCGAAGATGGGCTTGGCAGAGAAGGTGAAGCGGGCTGGACTCAAGCCGGCCTGCTTTAGCTGATAGGGGGTTGCATGGGTATTGCCAAGGAACCCATCGGTCCGACCCGCCAGCGCCATTTCCGCCAGGGCCTTCGTGGTCTTGGCATCCTCCACCTTGATCCTGCCTTCCGCGAACAGCCGGTCGTACTCGCCGTAGCCGTTGCCGAAGAGCCGGCCAAGGGTCTTTCCGAATAGGTCCTCGGGCTTGTCGAACTTGAACTCCTTGCCTTTGAGGGTGACCACGACGTCCCGGGTGTGCCAGATGGGGATCGTCCAGAGGAACCTCTCGCGATCCTCCTTCACGAACATGGGATTGTTCAGCGAGAAGACCTGGGCCTCACCGCTGAGCATCGCCGCATCCATGCGTCTCCTCGGCAGGCAGATGTGGTTGAAGGTGTACTCAGGATGCTGCCTGGAGAACTCCTTCAGGAAGTCGATGAGCATGCCTTGCGTCACCTGCGTCTTTCCGTCAGGCTCGACGCCCATGTAGAAAGGCGGATAGTCGCCATAGACAATGGTCAGACGCTCCGCGCTGAGGGTGGAAACCCACAGAAGGGAGCAGGCCAACCATATATGCCAACGCATCCGCTTGATCACCACCCTTGCTCTATCGATCATCAGGTGACGGTGCGTAAGTTCCGAGTGCAGGAGCCCCTGGCCGTGTTCCAATGGATGGGAATGGAACGCTAGGCATGCACATTCCCTTTTCCGATGACGTGATCCTCGACAGCCGACGCGCGGTGGTCCTGCCGCGGCAGCAGGCCCTCGTGGTGGCCGACCTCTTCCTGGGGCTCGGGGCGGCGCGGCGCAAGCGGCCGGACCTCCTGCCCGCCTCCCAGCAGAACGACCTCTGGGAGCGGCTGCTGGGCCTGCTGAACGACTACAAGCCCCGGCGCGTGGTGCTGCTGGGCGACATCAAGCCCAGCCAGGGCACCCTGGAGGATGAGGAGGAGCAGGAACTGCGCATGCTCTTCAAGAAGCTGCAGTCCCAGGGGAGGGAAGTGATCCAGGTGGTGGGCCACCCCGAGCGGGCCTGGGGACCTTCCATGGAAGGCACGGGCGTCCAGCCCGTGGACAGCTACCGGATCGGCGCCAACACCCTCATGCACCGGCGCCGGATCTTCGTCTATCCGCGGCATGATCCCCCCCAGGGCTTCTGGATCAACGGCGGCCTGCACCCGCTCTTTGCGGTGCCCATGATGTCGGCGGACGGCAAGGAGGAATGGCTTCGCTACCCGGCTTTCCTGTACACGGGTTTCGCGCTGGTGATGCCCCCCTTCGTCTCCTATGCCCAGGGGTGGGAGGTCATGCAGCCGGAACGCCTCCCCCGGCAGGCCCGGGCCTGGAAGGTGCTGGGGGATCAGCTGGCGCCCCTCTCGCTGCCGGATCTTCCGCCGCCTCCGGAATCCCTCAAGAACCTCACGCGGCCCCAGAGCAAGGGCCGGCGGAAGGAAGGGAAGACGACGGATCCAGAGTCGGAGGACTGAACTACTTCCCCTTCTTCGGAACCGGGGTGCCGCCCACGACCGCCGTGCCATCGGCCAGCCTCAGGTTCCAGCCCAGGCGATCCCCGAGCTTGAGCTTCAGGCGCCTCACCGTGCCCACGGGGAACTCCACGAAGTGCCTGGAGAGCACCTTGCCGCCGTAGGTGGGCGCCGTCTCGTCGGGACCCTTGAACAACGGGGAGAGGGGCGGCGCCTGCTCCACGATCTCTACGATCGTGCCGTCCTCCTTCACCCACACCACATCCAGGGAGATGAGGCAGTTCTTCATCCAGATGGGCCGGTAGCCGTCGTCCTCGTAGAGGAACACCATGCAGCGGTCCCGGGCCAGGGACTGCCGGTACATCAGACCCCGGGACTTCTCCTGGGGGGTGACGGCCACCTCCGCCAGGAAGCGCTGGCCCTTGGCCACCACGATCCCGCCATCCGGGGTCACGGGGGCGGTGGCCAGCAGCAGGCTCAGCAGGAAAGCGGGCATGGGACCTCCGCGAAGAACTCCCCATGGTAGACCGACGGAGGAGCGAAACGGTTGAATATCAGGCGTCCAGCCATTCCGCGATGCGCTCGATGTCCGGGGCGTCATGCCAGCCATGGAAGGCGATCCGCAGGTAGCCCTCCCGCACCGTGGCGTAGATGCCCCGCCGCAGGCCCCGGTCCACGAGCTCCTGCATGGCCTCGGGTCCCTTGCCCCCATGATGGAAGGCGAGGATTGACCCCAGGCGGTCCGCTTCCAACAGGCTTCGGAGTCGCTTCACCTCATCCACCCAGAGGCCCCGGAGATCCAGCACGTCCAGGAGGTGGTGCTGCAGCTTCCGGATGTGCTCGGCGATGGCCGGCACGCCGGAGACCTGGAGACCGCGCAGAGCCTCGGTCATCCCCGCGCAGGCCACCAGGTTCAGGCCGCCGGGCTCCAGGCGGCGCCCATCAGGTACCCAGGTCCGGTGGAAGTCCGTGGTGGGACCCTCTTCCACGGAGAGCCAAGTCCCGGTGGGGAGCAGCTGCTTGCGGAAGTCCGGGCGGGTCCACAGCAGGCCGATCCCCTGGGGGGAGAGGAGCCCCTTGTGTCCGCCCGTGGCGAAGGCGCTGCGCAGCGCGTCGGTCTGCAGTGCCCGCAGCTTCGCGGCCGCCGGCAGCATCTCCCCCGTCATCAGCTTGGACGCCGTGGACAGGTACGACTGGCCCAGCGGCAG
>CAYZND010000344.1:0-4159 GCA_964479495.1 uncultured Mesoterricola sp. | reverse complement strand
TCGCTCCTGATCAGCGACCAGGAGGCGCTCCTCAAGATGGTGAGCGGACTCGACTACCTCTTCCGCTACCCCCATGTCTGCACCGAGCAGTGGGTGAGCCGCGCCTACCCGGCCGTGGCCCTGAAGGACCTCTACACGTCCCTCGACCTGAAAGCGGCGCAGGGCAAGACCGACGAGCTGGTCCGCGAGACCCTCGACTACCTGCCGAAGACCCTGAAGCCCGACGGCCTCTACGCCTTCTGGCCCGGTGGCCCGGGCCGTGTGCACCTGACGGCCTACGTGGTGGAGTTCCTGGTGGAAGCCAAGAAGTCCGGCTACACCTTCGACGCCAAGCTCCTGGACCGGCCCCTGGCCGCCCTGAAGGAGGCCCTGCGCTCGGACTACAGCCGCTTCATCGACGGGTACGCCTTCACGGAACGGACCGAGGCCCTGCTGGCCCTCAGCAAGGCAGGACAGTTCGATGCGGCCTACGGGTCCGAGCTCGCCAAGAAGGCCAAGTTCTCGGATCTCTATGCCGAGACGCGCATCCTCCAGGCCTACAACGCCGGCCAGAAGGGCGGAGGGGGCATCCCGGACGACCTGAGGAAGGACCTCTGGGACAACACCCTCTTCAAGCTCCAGGACGGCAAGGAGGTCTACGGCGGCCTGCAGTCCCGGGTGAAAGTCTGGAACAGCCAGGCCCTCGCCTCCGAGGTCAGGACCCAGGCCTCCCTGATCCGGGCCCTGCATCCCAAGGATGCCCAGAACCCCAAGCTGCGCATGGTGATCGATGACCTGGTGGCCCGGGGGGCAGAGGACGGCTGGGGCAACACCCAGCTCAACGCCGTGGCCCTCCTGACCCTGCGGGACATCGTGAAGGCCAAGCGCGAAGGCACCCCGAAGCGCGAGTTCCGGCTGGAGTTCGGGGAGGCCAAGCAGGTGCTTCGGACCGATGCGGAGCAGCCCTCCGCCAGCTATGCCACCTCGAGCGAGGCCCCGGGCCGGCTGGTGCCTGTCTCTGGCAACCCGGAAGGTCTGTTCGCCCGCATGGGGCTCGTCTACACCCCCAAGGCGGGGGGCGACCGGGTCACCGCCCGGAGTGAAGGCTTCGTGGTCCGGCGGGAGATCATCCGCGTGCGGGCCGACAACGCGCCGCCGGCGAAGGAATGGCTCGACAAGGAAGGCGCGACCTTCCCCTTCGCCCTCGGGGATGTGGTCGAGGAGCACATCCAGGTCATCAACCCCGAGGACCGGAACTACGTCGCCGTCGTGGCGCCCTTCGCCGCGGGGCTGGAGCCCATGAACCCCAACCTAGCCACCTCCCCCAAGGAAGCGCGGCCCAGCGGCACCCAGACCCTGGAACCTTCCTACGCGATGTACCTGGATAGCGAAGTGCGCTTCTACTACGAGACCCTTCCCAAGGGCACCTACGACTTCTACTTCCGGCTGAAGGCCTCCACCCCGGGGAGCTTCACCCACCCGGCGGCCCACGCCGAGATGATGTACCAGCCCCAGAAGCGCGGGAATTCCCCGGGGGCGAAGGTGGAGGTCCAGGACAGGGAGTGAGCCCGACTCCGGGCAGGGCGGTCCTTGGACGGCCCTGCCCGGAGCCCCACGGCTCCGTTGTCGATCCACCCGATGGGCTGCCCTGGGTCTGGAGCCTCCGCGCGCACGGGTGCGCCGGGATCCTGTCCATGAAGCTTCACTTGTGCCTGACAGGACATCCGCTCTTCATGCCGACGCTTCGGTTGACCGATAGCCTTCCATGGGACACGTATTCCTGTGTCCTTTTAAGGTCAGGAAACCCCAGCAGGAACCCGCCCAGCAGGTGCTCCCCATGAACCTTCCCTTTCGATCGTTGCCGCCCTCGGACCGAGAACCCGAGGTGACCGATTTCCGGATGCGGGAGGCGGTCTACAGCCGACTCCTCACGGCCATGTCCCTCCTGGTGCGGAACGAAGCCCTCGTCTCGGGGGACCCAAGGAAGGTCCTGCAAGAGATCACGCGCATGGGCGCCATGACCCTGGACACCCAGCGGGTGAGCGTGTGGTACTTCGATCCCGAACGGACCTGCATCCTCTGCGCGGACCTGTACGACTCGGCGGCGGACGCCCATTTCGAAGGAACGCGCCTCAACGCGAGCGACTATCCGGCCTACTTCGCGGAGATCAACCGGGGGAGGATCGTGGGTGCGGACGACGCCGTGAACGATCCCCGGACCTGCGAATTCGCTCCGAACTACCTGGTCCCCCTGGGCATCTCGTCCATGATGGATGTGCCCATCAAGCTTGGAAGCAAGTACGTAGGGGTCCTCTGCTGCGAGCATACGGGACCGATGCGGATCTGGCAGCCCGAAGAGAAGCAGTTCGCCCTGTTCCAGTCCAGCCTCCTGAGCCTGTCCTACGAGATCAGCCTCAAGCTCGGAGACACGGATCCCCTGAGGCTGCGCCGCTGGGAGTGACCGGCGGGATGGTCCCGCTGGATGCGGTAGGTGGTGCCCGGTGGGAGCCTCGATGTCGCCCTACCGCCGACGGTCCTCCTGGGTGTCGATCCCCATCGCCAGGGCTTCGGCCTGGAGCAGATCCTCCGGCGTGTTCACATTCATGAAGGCACGCCCTCCGGGGTCAACGGCTGCATAGGAGGCGGGCTCGAGCACGTTCACCTTCACCTTCGGGAACCAGGAATCCACCCTCCACAGATCCTGGACGAGCGCTTCCTGGACGGCAGGCAGACAGGTATCCCTTCGATAGAGGGCATGGAGGGGTTCGAAGCCGTCCCCGTTCCGGAAGATCGCCACATCGGCGCTCCCCAGGTGCTCCCTAGCGAACCGAAGGAGCTCGGGGCTGGCGAAGGGCATGTCGCAGGCCACCACGGCCACGAGCGGGTTGCGGGCATGGGTGAGGGCCGTGCAGAGGCCGCCCAGGGCCCCACGGTCCGGCACGATGTCCGGCACACAGGGGCGGTTGAGAAAGGCCAGCAGCTGGGGCCGGTTGGAGGTGACGAAGAGGTCCGTCCCCAGCCCCTCCAGGCGGCGGCACACACGCGCGATCAGGGGCTCGCCCAGGAAGGGGATCAGGGCCTTGTCCCGACCCATGCGGCGGGATTCGCCTCCGGCCTGGATGGCGACGCTCAGGTTCATCGGTGGGGACACCTCCGCCGATAAGGATGACTCAACCTGCCCCTCCATCCCCCGATCTTTGCCTTAGGCTGTTCTCCATCGCCGGACTCCCCATGATCTTGGCCGTCACCGATCTCTCGCCGCTGTACGCCGCACTGGAAAGGCTGGCGCCCCAGGGGCGGGCCGGCTTGCTCCCTGCACTGCACGCGGCCCAGGACCTCTACGGTCATATCCCCGAGCCCATCGCAGCCGAGATCGGCCGGATCCTGAGGGTCCCCCTGGCGGACATCCACGGGGTGATCGACTTCTACGCCCTCTTCCACCGGGAGCCTCCGGGACGGACCGTGATCCACGTCTGCAACGACCCGGTCTGCGCCATGGCGGGCTCGGAGGCCTTCGTGAAGACCCTCTGCCGGCACGCCGACGCGGATGGCCTGACCGTCCATCACGCCCCCTGCCTGGGCCTGTGCGAACACGCCCCGGCGGTCATCGTGCGGGAGACCCAGCGGGGCCACATCGATCCGGCCTACACCGGGATGGTGGACGAGAGCCTGGGGGAGGCGCCCCGGAGCATCCTCGGCGGCGATCTGGGGCTGCTCACCGCCAACTGCGGGAAGGGCCGGGCCACCACCCTGGCCGAATACGAGGCGTCGGGGGGGTATCAAGCCCTGCGTAAAGCCTTGGCGATGACTCCAGCCGAGGTCATTGCGGCCGTGAAGGCCTCGGGCCTGGTGGGCCGAGGTGGAGCCGCCTTCCCCACGGGACTGAAGTGGGAGGGCGCCGCGCAGGCGGCTGATGACGAGAAATACGTGGTGTGCAACGGGGATGAGGCGGAGCCGGGGACCTTCAAGGACCGGGTGCTGCTGGAGGAGGATCCCCACCGGGTTCTGGAAGGCCTGATTCTCGCGGGCTGCGCCATCGGGGCGAAGAAGGGGTTTGCCTTCATCCGGGGCGAATACCTGCAGGCCCTGCGGACCTTCGAGTCCGCCCTGGCCGAGGCACGGCGCGCGGGCTTCCTGGGGGCATCAATCCTTGGATCGGGCTTCACCTTCGAGGTGGAGC
>CAYZND010000343.1:0-4163 GCA_964479495.1 uncultured Mesoterricola sp. | reverse complement strand
CCATGGTGGTCGCCTCCAGCTCCGGCCAGCCCGCGGTGATCACCCGCGTGGGCTCGCCCTCCGTATGGGAGTCCACCACGTCGAGGAAGGGAGGGAACACGGGCATGGTCGCCTCAGGTGATCTGGATCGTCCTGGTCTCGGTGTAGAACTCCCGGGCGGCGCGGCCCTGCTCCCGGGTGCCCGAGCTGGAGCCCTTCACGCCGCCGAAGGGCGCGTGGGGGTCCACCCCCGTGGTGTCGCCGTTGACGCGCACGAGGCCCGCGTCGATGCGACGCACGTAGCGCAGGGCCGCGGAGAGATCCCTGGTGAAGAGGGCCGCGCTGAGGCCGAAGGCGCTGCCGTTGGCCAGGGCGATGGCCTCGTCGAGATCCTCGGCGGGCAGCACCACGAGCACCGGCGCGAAGAGTTCCTCCACCGCCAGCGGGCTGTCTGGAGTGACGCCCGTGACCAGCGTGGGCTGCAGGAAGAGCCCCTTGCCGAAGTCACCCTCGGTGACCGCCTTCCCTCCGGCCAGGATCGTCGGACCGCATGTCTCCAACAGGCGCAGGGCGTTGGCTCGGGACTCTTCGCGGATGAGGGGACCGATGGTACAGGCGGGATCCGTCACGGACCCCAGCACCTGGGCTTCCAACTGGGTCTGGAGCTTGGCCAGGAACGGTTCCAGGGCCTTCCGTTCCACGATTACGCGGCTGGTGGCCGTGCACTTCTGGCCCGCGAAGCGCATGGCCCCCCCGCACACCAGGGCCGCCGCACGGTCGAGATCGGCGTCCGCCAGCACCAGGGCCGCGTTCTTGCCGCCCATCTCCGTCTGGAAGCGGGCGTTGCGGGCGGAGGCCGCCTGGACCACCCGCGCGCCCACGGCGGCGGACCCCGTGAAGCTGAGGGCCCGCACCTGGGGGTGGTTGAGCAGAGCCTCGCCCACGGTGCGGCCCAGGCCGTGCACCACGTTGAAGAGACCTGCCGGCACCTGCGCCTCCTGCGCCGTCCGCGCCAGGAAGTCGGCGCAGGCGCTTGAGAGCTCGCTGGGCTTGAGCACCACCGCGTTGCCGAAGGCCAGGGCCGGCGCCGCCTTCCAGAGGGGAATGGCCAGGGGAAAGTTCCAAGGCGTCACCAGCCCGACCACCCCCACGGGCCCCCGCAGGCTGAACTGAAGCGTGTCCGCCAGCTGGCTGGGCACCACCTCGCCGGACTCCCGCACGGCCTCCCCTGCGTAGTAGCGCAGGATGGCCACCGCCCGGCCCGCCTCGCCCCGGGCCTCCGTGATGGGCTTGCCCACCTCCCGGGCCATGAGCTGGGCCAGCTCCTCCAGATGCCCTTGGATCACCGCAGCCCAGCGGTTCAGGACCTCTGCCTTCCCGGGTCCCGGCACAGCGGTCCAGCGCGCCTGGGCCTCCACGGCCTGGGCAACGGCCAGGGCCACATCCTCGGCTGCACCTTCCGGCACCCGGGCGACCTCCTCCGAGAGGTCCGATGGGTTCAGGCTGGGCACCCAGGTCGAGGAAGCGCTGGGCGTGAAGACGCCACCGATGAAGGAAGGGAGAAGGGACATGGAGGCTCCTCGGACCAGGTCGGGGAGGGACTCCCCTGCCCAGCTTACGTCCTCGGATGCTCAAACTGATATATCTGTGCCAAGGCCCATGGGCTCTGGATAAACCTACAGCCCCTTGCCCAGGAGGAGCTGGGAGACGCCATTGGCCGAGTAGCGGTAGGCGTAGAAGTTCCCATCCCCCGAGACCTGCAGGTTCCGGAAGCGGCCGGAGGCATCGGTCATGGGGGGCTCCAGGGTGCGGAGCACCCGTCGCTGGCCCTTCGGGTCCACCCGGCGCAACTCACCCTTCCCCTCCGCAACGGACAGCGCCAGGAAGCCTTCCACAGGTCGCCAGCCCATCATCCGCTCGGACCGCTCCGCCTGGACACGGCCTGTCTCCTTCCCGGTCGCGGCTTCCAGGGTCACGAACCAGGAGCCTTCGTTGCCCAGCCAGACCTGCAGGGCCACCTGGGCACCCTCGGGCGAAGAGGCGGCCAGGACGCGCCATTCTGAAGGAGGGCCCTCCATAGCCACGGCGATGCGCTCCAGGTTCCCGGAGCCATCGGAACGTTTCCGGGCCAGGGTCTGCCCGGAGTGCATCAGCACCCACTGGCCATCTTCGGAGAGCTCGAAACGCGTGGCGGGGCCTTCGCCTCGTGTCAGGGACAGGCCCAAGGTCTTCAGCTCCTCCACCGTGACCACGGTCCGGAGATCGCCGCCCGAAGCGGGCACCGAGAGCACACGCTCCTCGTCCGAGTAGAGCAGGGTCTTCCCGTCCTGGGAGAGGGCTTCCACCCGGCCCACGCCCACCTTGCGCCCCAGGGAGCGGTTCGCGGGCATGACCCAGATCTCGCTGTCCCGGGAGATCACCAGCAGCGACCCATCGCCGGAGAGGGCCTCCACAGTGCCGCCCAACCAGGCCAGGTCCTGCTCCTTCTCCGTACCCGGCACGCGTCCCCTCGCGGCGACCACCTCCGCCCCCACTTCGAGCAGCAGGCCTTCGCCTGTGGCGCCGTGAATCCAGAGGTCCCCGGCGTTCCGGTGCAGGGCCCGCTCTCCGCGCTTGGTGGCGAGGCCCACCAGGTTCCCCTGGGCTGCGAGGTACACGCCGTCGCCCGTCGTGTTCCAGGCCATGCCCCGCAGACCCGCTTCGAAAAAGCCGCCACGGGGGCTTAGCACGCCGCCCCCCGGCCAGCTTTCGACCGGCCCGCTGGACCGCCAGCACTTCACATGGAAGACGAGGCCGTCCTTCTCCTGTTCCAGGAAGGCCACCGCATCCCCCTTGGGCGAGATCCGGATGTCCCGGAGCTTCTGCTTCGACTGGTAGCAGATTCGCCCCGCAGGGAACTCGAGCACGAAGCCCTCCGCTTGGCTGCGGAGCAGCGCCACCTTGGCGCCGTCCGCCAGGATGTCCGCCTCCAGCACGCGGGTCCCGACCTGGGAGGCCAGGGCGTCGCGGCCCAACTCCATCTGGAAGACGCGGCCCTGGGGATCCTTCAGCAGCGCGGCACCGGTATCCGCGATGGCCAGCACCTCCGTGGCGGGAGCGCTGGTCACTTCCTGCACGGAGCGGATGTCGGCCCCTTCGCGGTAGAAGAGCCGCGTGATGCCGGACGGTTCGGTGACCGAGTAGGCCATGTGCTTGCCGTCGAGGGAGATGGCGGCGGACTGCAGGCTGCCCATGAGCTCCGCCGCGGGTGTGAACGTCGCCGTGGGTGCCGAGGACCAGAAGCGCTTGGGCGCCACCAGTCCGAGGATCACGAGGCCCGCCAGCAGCAGATAGGCCGCACTGAGCTGGAACCGGTCCCAGAAGCAGACCTTCAGCTTCTGGGGCAGGCCGATCGGCAGCGGGTAGAAGAGCTTGTGGGGCGTGCGGTACCAGGGCTCCTCCCCGTTCTCCGCCACGGCCGCCAGCTTGGTCTTGGACATGCCGCTGGAGACGGCCAGGCTCTCCAGCTGGAAGGCGAGGTCATGGGCGCTCTGGAACCGTGCATCCGGATCCTTCTCCAGGCACCGGCGCAGGAGGCGCTCCATGGCCAAGGGCAGGCCCAGCTCCGGATCGATCTCCGGAGGGTCCTGCCGGAGGATGGCGTGCATGGTGTCGATGGCCGAGTCCCCATGGAAGGGGCGGCTCCCGGAGAGCATCTCCCAGAGCACCACGCCGAGCGCAAAGATGTCCGCCCGGGCATCCACGGGCTGCCCCTGCACTTGTTCTGGAGACATGTAGCCGATGGTGCCCAGCACCATGCCCACCTGGGTGTGCAGGGCACGGGTGGCATCCTCGTCCACCGGTGCGGAGGAGGCGGGCCGGGCCGCGAGCTTGGCCAGGCCGAAGTCCAGGATCTTCACGGGGCCCTGCTTGGTGAGGTAGACGTTCTCGGGCTTCAGGTCCCGGTGGATGATGCCCTTCCCGTGGGCCGCCCCCAGGGCTCGCGCCATCTGGGCGCCGATTTCGGCCACCTTCCGCACGGGCATGGGCTTGCTGGCCATCCGGACCCGGAGCGATTCCCCCTCCAGCAGTTCCATGACCAGGTAGGGGGAGCCGTCCTCCGCCGTCCCCACGTCATAGATATGGACGATGTTCGGGTGGTTCAGGGCAGCCACCGCCAGGGCTTCCTGCTGGAAGCGCTTGAG
>CAYZND010000342.1:0-4195 GCA_964479495.1 uncultured Mesoterricola sp. | reverse complement strand
GAGCGTCTGGGCCCTGCTCCTGGCTTGCCAGGGAGAGATCGTCAATGGGCCGGCCGGCGTCATCGGCTTCGATCCCGTCTGGAAGCCGGAGGACCATGCCTCCTTTTTCTCCGCCGCCCAGGGCTGGGGCCTCTTCGAGACCCTCCACCGCCACCGGGACGGACACCTCTTCGAGGTGGAAGTGAGCGCGGTCAGCCTCTCGGGTGGTGAAGGATCCTTTGCCGCGTTCCTCCGGGACATCTCGGTGCGCAAGCGGCTGGAGACCTCACTCCGCGAGCGGGAGCAGGCCTACCGCTCTCTCTTCGAGACCATGGCCGTGGGTGCCTTCCGCCAGCGGCAGGACGGCACACTCGTCGATGTCAACCCAGAAGCCCTGCGGATCTTTGGCCTCACACGGGAGCAGTTCCTCGCCCGTACCTCGCTGTCGGAAGGCTGGGACGTCGTCCGGCTGGACGGTGAGCCGTGTCCCAGCGAGGAGCATCCCTCCATGCGCGCCCTGCGCACGGGACAGCCCGTGCTCGGCGAGGTGCTCGGTGTGCTGCAGGAAGGTACCTCCGAGCGGATCTGGGTGGAGATCCAGGCCCTCCCGGAGTACCTCAACGGCGATACCGCGCCCCACCAGGTGCTGGTCACCCTGCACGACATCACCCCCCGCAAGCGTGCAGAGGACGCCCTGCGCGCCTCCGAGCGGCAGTTCCGCACCGTGGCCGACCATACCTACGACTGGGAGTATTGGCACGATCCAGGGGGCCGATTCATCTATTCCTCTCCCTCCTGCCAGCGGATCACGGGCTACCGACCCGAGGAGCTGCCCGACCTGGAGGCTCTGCTGGCCATCGTGCACGAGGAGGACCTGCCCAGGGTGCGGGAGCATGCCGTTCATGCCCAGGAAGGGGCCGGTAAGGACGAGCTGCAGTTCCGGATCTACCACCGGGAAGGCCGCGTGCGCTGGCTCGGTCACCTCTGTCGGCCCATCCTGGAGGAGGGTCGCTTCCTGGGGATCCGGGGCAGCAACCGGGACATCACCGAACAGAAGCTGGCCCAGGAATGGCTGCGAGAGAGCGAGGAGCGCCTGCGGCGGATCCTGGAGGCCACCCAAGTTGGGACC
Source organism: uncultured Mesoterricola sp. (assembly GCA_964479495.1). Classification (GTDB taxonomy): domain Bacteria; phylum Acidobacteriota; class Holophagae; order Holophagales; family Holophagaceae; genus UBA1801. Next base: position 3,087 of record CAYZND010000342.1, on the reverse strand, counting down.
TGGGAGTGGGATCTCCAGACCGGCGACGTGGTCCGCAATGCTCGTTGGGCCGAGATCCTGGGCCTTACACTGGATGACCTGGCACCCGCCACGATCACCTTCTGGAGCGATCGCGTGCATCCAGAGGATCTCCCCCGGGCGCAGGCGGCCATCCAGCGTCATCTGAGCGGGGAGGACCTCTATTACGAGTCCGAGCATCGCATGCGCCACCGGGACGGCCACTGGGTCTGGATCCTGGACCGGGGCCGGATCACGGAGCGGGACTCGGAGGGGCGGCCGCTACGCATGTCCGGGACGCATACCGACATCACGGAACGCAAGACGGTGGAGGCTGCGTTGATCCAGGAACAGCAGCTCTCGGCCTCAACCCTGGAGGTCCTCACCGCCAGCGAAAAGCGCTATGCAAGCCTGTTCAACAGCATCCAAGAGGGCTTCTCCCTGCACGAGATCATCACGGACGACGCCGGCGCACCGATCGACTACCGCTTCCTGGAGGTCAACCCCGCCTTCGAGGCCATGACAGGCCTTTCCCGGGAGCGCTGGGTGGGCCGGACGGTGCGGGAGATCCTGCCCGAAATCGAGACGCGCTGGATCGAGACCTATGGCCGGGTGGCCCTGACGGGAGAGGCCATCCAGTTCGAGGACTACGCTGCGGCCCTTGGGCGCTGGTACCAGGTCCACGCCTTCGGCCCCCAGCGGGGCCAGTTCGCCGTACTCTCCTTCGATATCTCGAACCGGAAGAAGGCCGAGATCGCGATCCAGGACCAGCTCCGCTTCCTCAATACGCTCCTGGACACGATTCCGCAGCCCATCTACAGCAAGGATGCGGAAGGACGCTACACCGCCATCAACGGGGCCTTTGCAGCCCTGCTCGGCCGGACCAAGGAGGAGCTCGTCGGGCGTACCGTCTTCGATGTCGCAGAGGAACCAAACGCCCAGCTCTACTACCAACAGGATCGACGGCTGATGGATTCCCGGGGTGTCCAGTCCTACGAGGCCGGAGTGAGGGCGGCCGATGGGCGCCTGCGGGATATGGTGTTCCACAAGGCGACCTATGAGAACGCGGAAGGTCAGCTGGCCGGCATCGTCGGCATCATGATCGACATCACGGAGCTGAAGCAGTCGGAGGCCGCGCTGCGGGAGAGCGAGGGCAGGGTCCGGGCCAAGCTCGCGGCGCTGCTGGAGCCGGAAGGGGATCTAGGGGATCTGGAGCTCACGGACATTGTGGACATCCCGGCGGTGCAGGCGGTGATGAATGAGTTCTATGCGCTGACCCACATCGGCATCGGCATCATCGACCTCCAGGGCCGGGTGCTGGTGGGAACGGGCTGGCAGCAAGCCTGCACGGCCGACCACCGGGTCCGTCCCGAGGCCTACCGCAACTGCCTGGAGAGCGACCTGGAATTCACCCAGGGCCTTCAGGCCGGCGAGTTCAGACTCTACCGGTGCAAGAACCACATGCGGGACATGGTCACGCCCGTGTTCGTCGGAGGCCGCCACATGGCGAACCTCTTCCTGGGCCAGTTCTTGTTCGAGGAGGAGGTCCCTGACGAGGCCCTCTTCCGCGAGCAGGCGGAGCGCTTCGGCTTCGACCCCGAAGCCTACCTGAAAGCCATCGAGAGCGTGCCCCGCTGGAGTCGGGACACCGTCGACACCGCCATGCGCTTCTACGCGGGGCTCGCCCAGATGGTCTCGAACCTCAGCTACAGCACCCTGAGGCTCGCGCGGACCATGGCAGAGCGGGAGCGGGCCGAAGAGGCCCTCCGGCGCAACGAGCACTTGCTCCGGGAAGCGCAGGAGGTGGGTCGGGTTGGCTGCTACATGCTCGACTTCCCAACGGGCACGTGGGAGAGCACCCACACGCTGGACGAGATCTTCGGCATCGACCGCGACTATCCCCGGACCGTGGAAGGCTGGCTGCAGCTGGTCGCCCCCGCCGACCGGGAGCGGATGGGCGCCTACTTCCAGAACCTCGTGGCCACCCGCGGCCGCTTCGGCCAGGACTACCGGGTCCGGCGCGCCTCCGATGGTCAGGAGCGCTGGGTCATGGGCCTGGGAGAACTGGGCTACTCCGAGACCGGCGAGCTGCTCACCATGACCGGTACCATCCAGGACATCACCGAGCGCAAGCGGGCCGAGGAGGCGCTCCAGGACGTGAACCAGCGGCTGAGCCTCGCCGTCGCCTCGGGCCGGATCGGCATCTGGGACCTGGATGTCACGACCATGGCGATGAACTGGAACGATGAGATGTTCCAACTGTACGGCCACGATCGGGCCACCACCCCGGAATCTGTGGATCTCTGGACCCGCTCCCTCCATCCCGAGGATTCCGAGGTCACCCAGGCGGCCTTCCTGGCCGCGCTCCGGGGTGAGCGGGAGTACGATCCCGAGTTCCGGATCATCCAGCCCGGTGGGGCAGTCCGGTACATCAAGGGCAACGCCATCGTGATCCGGGATGCGGAGGGCGCGCCGCTCCGGATCATTGGCCTGAACCGGGATATCACGCTCCAGAAGCTCGCTGAAGCACAGATTCGGAACATGAATGAGGAGCTGGAGAGTCGGGTGAAGGAACGCACGGCCCAGCTGGAGGCCGTGAACAAGGAACTGGAGGCCTTCAGCTACTCCGTCTCCCACGACCTGCGAGCCCCGCTCCGGGGCATCGACGGCTTCAGCCTGGCGCTCATGGAGGACTACCACGACAAGCTGGATGAAGAGGGCCGGCACTACCTCGAGCGGGTCCGCCACGGGGCCCAGCGCATGGGCCAGCTTATCGACGACCTGCTGCGGCTGTCGCGGGTCTCCCGTGGTGAGCTGGTCCGCAAGCGGGTGGACCTGGGAGAGCTGGCCCACCGCATCCTCCGGGAGCTCGCGGAGGCCCATCCTGATCGTAAGGTCCAGATCGCCATCACCTCCGGCCTCTCCGCCGAGGCGGACCCTCGCCTGCTGGCCATCGTCCTGGAGAACCTGCTGGCCAACGCCTGGAAGTTCACCGCCCCCAAGCCAGAAGCGGTCATCGAAGTGGGCCGGGAGGAGGTGGACGGAGAGCCGGTGTTCTGGGTGCGCGACAACGGGGCCGGCTTCGAGATG
>CAYZND010000341.1:0-4200 GCA_964479495.1 uncultured Mesoterricola sp. | reverse complement strand
CCCCTGTTCGATGACGTGGATATCTCCTCCGGTCCTGTGCCGGCTTCGAGGGTGCTCCGCTTTACGGGCCGGGGAGACCAGCTGAGCAAGGAGGAGAAATCCTTCAACCGGCTCACGGCCCGGATCAAGACCCTCCAGGCTCGCATCGAGACGGCGGAGCGGGAGAACCTGGAGCTGGATCAGCACTACCTGGGGCAGTTCCGCCCCGCCCTGCAGGCCTTGGGGGAGGCCATGATGGCGCTGGCCCTGCGGCTGGAGGAGACCGCCGCCCGGCGGCGCCCGGGCAAGACGGTGGCCCGCCAGATGAAGCGCGTGATCCCCGCCATCCTGCAGGAGGCCTTCCAGCTCGCCGAGCCCACCCCCGAGGCCACGGCCCTGCACGACACCTATTCACGCCGGAGCTACCAGGTCCTGCAGGCCGAGGCGGAGACCGAGGCTGGCGAGGCTGTCCTGGACTTCATGGAGGAGATGGGTTTCGAGGTGCCTCCAGAGATCCGCAAGAAGCTGGATGATCCCGAGGCGATGGACGCTTTCGCCGAGCGGCTTGCGCAGCAGTTCGCGGAGGAGATGGGGGTGGGCATGGCCCGGCCGCCCCGCAGGAAGAGCAAGAAACAGCTCGAACGAGAGGCCCAGGAGCGCCAGAAGGACGAACTCAAGCAACGCAGCCTGCGCGACGTCTACATCGCCCTGGCGAAGGTCCTGCATCCCGACGCCGAGTCCGATCCAGGCAAGAAGGATGAGAAGGAAGCCTTCCTCAAGCGGGTGACCGCGGCTTACCGCGAAGGGAACCTGGTGGAGCTGTTGCACCTCGAGATGGAGTGGCTGGAGGAGGGTGGCGTACAGAACGCCTCCGCGGACAAGCTGGCCCTGTACCTCGAGCTGCTGAAGGACCAGGTGAGGGACCTGGAAGCCACGTGCTGCAGCACAGAGAACAAGTTCCGCGAGACCTACTCGGCTTTCGCGGGATCCATCGGCGCCTTCCGCCGGACCTTGGCCAGGGAGCAGGCGGAAGCCGAGATCGAGAGAGCCCGGCTCCAGGGCCTGGCCGCGCGCCTGGAGGCCGATCCTGGTTTCCTCGAGGACTGTCTGGCGGTCTTGCGGGAGGGCTTCAAGTAGCTGTCGCTTGGCCGGGGTGTGAGCTTCGCTGATAGATTCGACTCTGATCCCTCCTACGGAGCCGTCATGAAAGCCGTCATCCAGCGTGTGAAGCGGGCCCGCGTGAGCGCAGGAGAGCTCGAGGCCTCCATCGGCCCCGGTCTGCTGGTGCTGGCGGGGCTGGAGACGGGCGACACGGAGGAGACCTGCGCCTGGGCCGCGGCCAAGATCGCCTCCCTGCGCGTCTTCGAGGACGAAGCGGGAAAGATGAACCTGGGCCTCCAGGACGTGGGTGGCGAGGTCCTGGCCATCTCCCAGTTCACCCTGGCAGGCAGCATCGCCAAGGGCCGCCGCCCCTCCTTCGACCGGGCCATGAACCCCGAGGCCGCGCGGGTGCTCTTCCGGCACTTCCTGGACCTCCTGAAGAAGGAATACCCCTCCGTGAAGTCCGGCTTCTTCCAGGAGCACATGCAGGTGGACCTGGTGAACGACGGGCCCGTGACGTTCATCCTGGAGCGGTAGGATGTCCTGGCCGGGTCGCTTCCCGATCCTCGGCGAGGCAGGGTGGGCCCTTGCCGTGCTCGGCCTGCTGGGCGGACTCTTCGTGGCATGCCTCCTCTTCCTGCCCCCGGTGGAGCGGCTCCAGGGCACCTTCACCCAGACGCCCTGGATGGTGGTGGAGTCTGTCCAAGGGCAGGGCAGCCCCGTCCCCTTCGCGGACCAGGACGATCCCCGCAGCCTCTATCTGGTCTTCACCATGGGGATGGCCGGGCCATCCGGATCCGGCTCGACACGCGGGAGGTCACGCCCATTCCCTACCACGACGCGGGGCGGATCCCGGCGCGGGTCACACCGTACGACCTGGGGGGCCCCCACCTGTTCAACGTGACGCCCCTGAAGTGGCAGTTCCGCGGGGACATGGAGGACCGCGAGGTCTACCACTTGTTCGGATTCCCCTGGGCGAACGCGCCCATGACCCGGAAGGCCCAGCTGCGGAAGGGGGTCTGGCACCTCACGGACACCCGGGACGGGCAGGTGGTGGAGCTCCTCCGCATCCACGTCCGTAACTCCGAGCGGAGCGAGAACGGCTTCGGCGAGCTGTACGTCAGCCTCGACAGCCGCTGGATCGTCTACGTCGATGCGAGCTTCTCTTCGGAGATCTACGTCTTCCGTCGGGATCCGCCAAGCTCCGTCTCCTCTCGGCTGGAGGCGTCGAAGTGCGAGACGTTGTCGAACCCATGAACCGTGAGGACGACCTCAGGGACCGCCCTTGCCGGGTTTGCCCAGGTCGTACTTGTTCAGGATGGCGGCATACACGCCCTTCGCCCGGATTCGGGCCAAGGCTTTATTGAAGGATTGCAGCAGCTGGTCCGAACCCGCATAGTTCCGGGACACCATCAAGCAAAGGTCGGACTGGTTCAAGGGGGTCCCCAAAGCGAAATAGCCCGCTTTCTGGCCAGCATCCAGTTTCTGGATCAGGCTCCACCCCACCAGCTCGCTGGTGGGAACCAGGTCCACCCGTCCCACGGAGAGGGACTTGAAGGAGTTCTCGTCGCTGTAGCTGTACACCACGGTGAGGCCTTCGTTCTTGAAGACCGACTCGTACCAGTAGCCATGCACTCCGCCGATGACGTAGGGCCTCAAGTCCGACAGCTTCTTCCATTCAAAGGAGGGATCGACCTTGCCTCCACGCTTGCCGAAGAACCGGCCTGTATCCGTGATCACCGCGCTGGAGAAGTCGAAGACATGCTTACGCTCTTCGGTCACACGGTACGGGAACGTGGCGAACACCTCCCCCTGCTTCGCAAGGGCCTCCGCCCGGGCCCAGGGGACAAAGACCAGCGTGAACTCCTGATGCATCTCGTGGAACACCGCGGACAGGATCTCGACGAACACGCCGGGCTCAGGGCCTTCCTGGACAACGTAAGGAGGATAATCGCCCGTGGCCAAAGGGATTTTCCCGGAAGCGGCGATGGCGACGGGATGGATGGCCATCCCCACCAGCAGGGCCATCAACCACCTCACCAAGTGGATGGTCCGCATTTCGAGGCTCCCCTCACGCGCCACATGTATCGGTCCATAACTGCGCGTCGTCAACAACCCAGGAGCCAAGGACGCGGAAGAGGCTCCCCGCCCGGCTGTCGAGGCCCGTATCCGCACCGTTGCTTGCGATGCCCTCCCTGGTGCCGACGCCGTGCAAGTGCACGCCGGCCCAAGATGGGCGTAATCGTGGGTCATGACGAAGAAAGCAAAGAGGGTGGCCACAGGTCCGAAGGAAGCCTTCGCCCGGAGGCGCCCTTTCAGCTCATCCCCAGCCGCTCCTTGAGCTTGGGCACCGCGCTGCGGCTGACCTCCAGCTCCTGGCCGCCGGGAAGGCGGACCTGGCCCCGTCCGCCCCAGAGCATCCGGAACCCGAGGACCACCTCCGGGCGCAGGAGGCAGTGGCGCTGGATGCGCACGAAGGCGGCGCCCGGGAAGGCCGACTCGACCTCCGTGAGCCGGGTCCAGGAGGTCCTGAACCGCTCGCCGGCACAGGCGTAGACGATCTCCTGCTCCACCTCGAAGTGGGTCACCTTCTTCAGGTCGAGGAACACGAACCCTTCCCCGGCCTTGACTGCGAGGCGGGTCGGGGGGGCCTGGTCCAGCAGCCGGGTCAGCTCGCCGCCGCTGCGGCGGGGGATCTGCGCGCCCCTCAGCCGCTCGAGGGTCTGCTGCAGGCGCGGCCGGCTCACGGGCTTCAGCAGGTAGTCCAGGGCCGCCGCCTCGAAGGCCTGCAGCGCGTACTGGACATGGGCCGTCACGAACACGACCGGGGGCGGCGTCGGGATCTCGGCGAGCACTTCCAGCCCCGTCAGGCCCGGCATCTCGATGTCCAGGAAGAGGGCGTCCGCTTCCCCACCGGCGGCGATCCAGTCCAGCAGGCCCTGGCTGTCGGGCAGTTCCGCCAGCACCTCGCAGCCCTCCGCCTCGAGCATGCGGACCAGCCGTCGGCGCGCCAGGGGCTCGTCTTCGGCGAGGGCGATGCGCAGGGTCACGAGGGAACTCCGGAGATCCCCTCCATTCTGGCCGGAAGGGGCAGGATCAGGGTCGCGAGCGTCCAGTCGC
>CAYZND010000340.1:0-4230 GCA_964479495.1 uncultured Mesoterricola sp. | reverse complement strand
CCCCTTCCCCGCCGCCGTTCCCATTGCCGTTCGAGGTGATGGTCTCGATCTTCAGCTCGCCCGTCACCCGCAGCAGGGCGTCGGGCAGGAGCAGCTCCCGGTACAGCTCGAAGACCGGCGTGCGCTTCTTCGTCACAGGGTTGAAGCGGTTGGAGTACACCAGGGCTTCGATCTTGTCCGTGAGATCCTCCAGCTGCAGGATGGCCCAGGGCTCCCCCTTGGCGTTGGTCTTGAACGCCACGTTGGTGATCATGACCCCCAGGGAGACCTCGTCCCGGTCCTTGGCCCGTCCCGCCGCCACGGCTTCCTTCAGGGCGGTGATGGAACCTAGGGTGTGCACCTTCACGGCGTCGATGTACTCCTCGAGGGGATGTCCCGAGACATAGAGGCCGAGCGTCTCCCGCTCGCACTTCAGGCGCTCCTTCCGGCTCATGGGCTCGATGCCTTCGGGCAGGCTCCAGTTGTCCGCGAGGCTCGCCATCTCCGCCTCGTCGAAGAGGCTCACCAGGCCCAGGTCCGCGTTGCCCCCCTTGGAGGCGTTCTCCATGGCGGAGGGCAGCCCCTCTAGGAGCGCCGCCCGGTTGGGTTCGAGGCTGTCGAAGGCGCCCGCCTTGACCAGGCACTCCCAGACCTTCCGGTTCGCCTTCTGCAGGTCCGTGCTCTTGAGGGCGTGGAAGAAGTCCTTGAAGCTCCCTTCCTGGCTCCGGGCCATCAGGATCGCATCCAGCGCCGCCTCCCCCAGCCCCTTGATGGCGGCCAGCCCGAAGCGGATCTGCTTCTCGCCCGTGATCGTGAAGTCGAGCTGGGACTCATTGATGTCCGGCCCCAGCACCTGCACGCCGATCTCCTTGCAGTTCTGGATGTACTTCACCACGTCGTCCGTGCGCTGGCTCTTGGTGGAGAGCAGGCCCGCCATGAACTCCGTGCGGTAGTTGGCCTTCAGGTAGCCCGTCTCGTAGGCCACCATGGCGTACGCCGCGGAGTGGGACTTGTTGAAGCCATAGCCGGCGAAGTACTCGATGAGGTCGAAGAGCTCGGCCACCTTGGCCTTGTCGTAGCCCCGCTTGATGCCCTGCTCGATGAACTTGTCCTTCTCCTTGGCCATCTTGGCCTTGTCCTTCTTGCCCATGGCGCGGCGCAGCATGTCCGCCTCGCCCAGGGAATACCCGGCGACGAGCGAGGCGATCTGCATCACCTGCTCCTGGTAGAGGATCACGCCATAGGTGGGGGAAAGGATCGGCTCCAGGTCCGGGAACATGTAGACCACGGCCTCGCGCCCATGGCGGCGGTTCACGTAGGTGTCGCCCATGCCGGCCCCCAGCGGACCGGGGCGGAAGAGGGCATTGAGGGCGATGAGGTCGTCGAAGCGGTCGGGCTGGAGCTTTCGGAGCAGGTTCTTCATCCCTCCGGACTCGAACTGGAACACGCCATCCGTGTCGCCGTTGGCGAAGAGCTCGAAGGTCCTCTTGTCGTCGAAGCCGCGGATGGTGAGCATGTCCACGGGCGAGCCGTGGGTCTGGGCGATGTAGCCCTGGGTCTTCTCGATCTGGGTGAGGGTCTCCAGGCCCAGGAAGTCCATCTTCAGCAGGCCCGCACGCTCCGCTTCCACCATGGTGTACTGCACCATCACCTTGTCGTCCTTGTCCTTCGACAGGGGCGCGAACTTGGTGAGCTCGTCGGGGGCGATGATGACGCCCGCCGCATGGACGCCGGTGTTCCGGGCCAGGCCTTCCAGCTTGGCCGCAATGTCCAGGACCTCCTTGACCTCGGGCTCGGCCCCGTAGCGCTCCCGCAGCTTGTCCGACTGCTCCAGGGCCTGGGCGACGGACATGGGCTGGCCCGGCACCGCGGGCACCAGCTTGGTCAGCTCGTTGGACCAGTTGAAGTCCTTCTCGAAGACCCGCGCTACGTCCTTTATGACGGCCTTGGTCTTGAGCTGGTTGATGGTGACGATGTTGCTCACCCGCTCCTTGCCGTACTTCTCCGTCACGTAGTCGATGACCTTCTGGCGACCATCCCGGCAGAAGTCGATGTCCACGTCGGGCATGGACACGCGCTCAGGGTTCAGGAAGCGCTCGAAGAGCAGGTCGTACTGCATGGGGTCGATGTCGGTGATCTTCATGGCCCAGGCCACGATGCTGCCGGCCGCGGAGCCGCGGCCCGGTCCCACGGGCACGCCCATCTCCCGGGCCTTGGCGATGAAGTCCCAGACCAGCAGGAAGTAGCCCGGATAGCCCATGTGCAGGACGGTCTCCAGCTCGAACTCCAGGCGGGCGCGGTACTTCTCCTCGCTGTGCTTCAGGCGCCCCTCGGACCAGAGCGGCCTGCACTCCTGCACCCGCTTCTCGAACCACTCCTTGGCCACGTGGACGAAGTAGCTCTCCAGGGTGAAGCCCGAGGGCACCGGGAACTGGGGCGTGATGGGCTTGCGCGTGATGGGGAAGAGGTCGATCTTGGCCGCGATCTCCAGGGTCCGCTCCAGCACCTCGGGGTTCTGCCTGAAGACCGCCGCCATCTCCTCGGGCGACTTCACGTAGAACTGATCCGTGGAGAACCGCATGCGGCGCTGCTGGTTCTTGAGCGTCTTGGTGCCGATGCAGAGCAGCGTGTCGTGGAGGTCCGCGTCGGCGTGGTTCAGGTAGTGGGCGTCGTTCGTCGCCACCAGAGGGATGCCCGTGCGCTTCGACAGCTCGAACTGGCTGGGAATGATGAGGCGCTCCGCCTCGAAGCCCTGGTCCTGGATCTCCAGGTAGAAGTCGTCCCCGAACATGTCCTTGTAGTCCCGGGCGATGCGCTCGGCCGCGTCGATGTTTCCCGACAGCAGCCGAGCCTGGACCTCGCCCCCCAGGCAGGCCGTGAGGGCGATGAGCCCCTCGCTGTGCTCCCTCAGGAGGGCCTTGTCGATGCGCGGCTTGTAGTAGAAGCCCTCCGTGAAGCCCGCCGAGACCAGCTTGGCGAGGTTCGCAAAGCCCGTGGGATTCTTGGCCAGCAGCACCAGGTGGTAGCCCGCGTCCTTCTGGCCGGAGGGGTCCACGCAGTCCTCCATGCCCTCCGCATTCAGGGCGGCGTTGTCCAGCTTGCGGTCGAAGCGGGACCTCGGCGCCACATAGACCTCGCAGCCCAGGATGGGCTTCACGCCCCAGGTGCCGTTCTCGTCCTTGGTCTTCTCGCAGGCGTCGAACAGCTTCATCATCCCGAACATGTTCCCGTGGTCCGTGACCGCCACCGCCGGCATGCCCGAGGCCTTGCACTTCTTCACGAGGTCGGGAATGCGGGTGAGGCCGTCCAGGAGGGAATATTCGGTATGGAGGTGCAGGTGGACGAAGCTCATGGAGCCATTCTCCCAAGACCGGGGGGCTTTGGGGGAACCGCCGGGACTGCATCACTTCGGGACTGGGGCTGCCCTGAGGGCTTTCGATGAACCGTCCCTGGAGATAATTCTAATCCTGCTTCGAAAGACGAACGAAAAGGGAATAGGATGCTGTCCACGATCGTCCCTTCGACCTTTGGACCCCCATGACCAGCGAACCGAACAACCAGCGCGAATTCACCCGGGTGCCTGTCCACTGCAACGTGCAGGTACTGGCGGAAGGCAGGCCGGTCCCGTGTTCGAGCGTCACGACCCTCAGCATGAAGGGGATGCTGGTCGAGAGCACGGAGCAGCTTCCGGTGGGGCTGGAGTGCGAGATCACCATCACCCTGGTGGAAGACGAGATCGAGATCCAGGTCATGGGCACCGTCGTTCGCAACTACCCCGAAGGCATCGCCTTCCAGTTCACCAAGATCATGGGTCCCGAGAGCTTCGCCCACCTCCGCAACCTGGTGCTCTACAACGCCTCGGACACGGACCAGATCGAACGGGAGCTGGACAGCCACGCGGGGATTCGCAAGAAGGACCCCGAACTGGGCTGATCCGGTCCTCCACGCGTCAGCGCCCGAGGGCCCCCAGGTTCCTCAACGCCTGCACCACCTGGGGAAGGATCCGCTCCGTCTCCTCGATCTCCTGTTCCGTCGTCTCCCGGCTCAGGCTGATCCGGATGGTGCCCCGGGCGAATTCGCCGGGCACCTGCATGGCCTGGAGGACATGGCTGGGCTCCTTCTGGCCCGTGGTGCACGCGCTGCCGGTGGAGACGCAGATGCCACGCTCCCCCAGCTTCAGGAGCAGCGCCTCGCCTTCGAGGTCCCGAAAGCTCAGGAGGCTCGTGGTGGCCACATGGGGTGCTCCGGATC
>CAYZND010000339.1:0-4234 GCA_964479495.1 uncultured Mesoterricola sp. | reverse complement strand
GCGCTCCACCTGCCGGGCCATGTGGCTCTTGTCGTTGCCGGCGCGGGTGAGCAGGCCCCAGCGCCCGTTGGTGAGCTCGTTGGCCGCCTGGGCCATGGGGGCGATCTCCGCATCGAGGGCCGCCAGCCTGAGCTTGACCTGCTGAAGGGTGGCATCGAGGGTCTGGAGCTCCTCCGTGGGCTTGGGTCCATAGCCCCCCCGCAGCCGCAAGAGCGCCAGGCGCGTCTGGTCCGCCTGGGCCTCCAGCCGCTCCTTCTCTTCCATGCGCACGGCCAGGGTGTGCTCGGCTTCCTGGAAGGACTCCAGGGCGGCCACCTCCGCCTCCAGTTCCCGCAGGACCAGCGCCGTGCGCCAGCGGAGGCCCCGCTTGCTGGCGTGGACATCGCCGAACATGTGGTCCCCCACGTAGAGGATCGAGTCCCCGGAGATGCCCAGGTCCTGCTCCACCTGGCCAGCGCACCCTCCCACGTAGGCCGAGCCCACCTTCAAGGGTCCCACGACCGGCTTCAGCAGCCCGTCCTCGGTGACCACCTCGAAGAAGGGCACGCGCTCCGTGAAGAAGTCGGGCTTGCGAGCGCTCACGATGATCAGATCGAAGAGCTGCCGCCACGTGGTGCCCTCCGGCAGGTAGCGGTCGTAGGCGTAGGACATCATCCGGGTGGTGAAGCTCCACTCGGAGTTGGTGATGAGCAGGAGCTTCTTTCCGGCCGCCCGCTGATCCTGCAGGGCCAGGGCCGCCTCCGGATCCAGCACCACATAGGCTTCGGGATTCGCCGCGATCTCCGCCTTCAGGTGACCTTCCATGTGCTGGGCGTCCACCATGGCGCGCACCCGCGCGAACAGCTCGGAGTAACCCTTCACCTGCGGCAGTCGCCCCTCGTCCAGCAGGTCCACGAGCTGGCAGTAGAGGCAGCCTTCGGAGAGGGAGAAGAGGGTGTTGAGGAAGGCCCAGCGGGTCTCCGCCAGATCCACGATGACATGCGTGTAGACATCCCTCTGCCTCAGGAAGTCCATGGGTGCGGTGCCGTGCATGGCCCGCTTCACGAAACCGAAGCGGTTGGCCTTGACGAGGTTGCCCAGCTCCGTGTCGATCACCAGGCCCCGGGCCACCATGGCCGGGTCGAAGGCCAGCTCCTCCACGGGCCAGCCCAGGGCCAGGAGTCGGGCCTTGGCCAGATCGTAAACCCGCTTCTCGAAGACCTCCACCCGGTAGTCCACCAGGGTGTAGTCCATGTCGTAGCCCACCGCCTTGAGGGCGCGGAAGTTGAGGGTGCGGTTGCAGAAGACCCCCCGGCCCCGAGGAATCGTGCGGACGGATGAGGAGGAGATGGGCATGGGATCCCGCGCAAGGCCGGACGCCATCATCGGAGGCCGGTGACTGAAGGATGACAAGGGCGTGGGACGTGGACGGCGCTTCCCGGACACCGCAAGCTTGAGATCTCCAGGAAAGGCCTTCCGTGACCCTGATCCTCCTCACCAACGATGACGGCATCCAGTCCCCAGGACTGCGGGCGGCCACTCGGGCCGTACTGGGCCTGGGGGAGCTGCTGGTGGTGGCCCCGGCCACCCAGCAGACGGCCATGGGGCGGAGCTTCACCGGGCGGCACGATGCGGCCCTGGAGCCGGTGGACTACGTGGTGGAGGGGCACCGGATCCGGGCCTACGCCTGCGAAGGCTCGCCCGCCTCCGTGGTGCGCCACGGTCTCCTGGTGCTGTGCCAGGAACGGCTGCCGGACCTCGTCGTCTCGGGCATCAACTATGGCGAAAACGTGGGGGGCTCCGTCACGGCCTCGGGCACCGTCGGCGCGGCCTTCGAGGCGGCCAGCCGGGGCATCCCTTCCCTGGCGGCCTCGCTCCAGGTCCACCCCAGCGACTGGCTCCACTACGGCGAGCGGGACTGGACCGCCGCCGAGCACTTCCTTCGTTTGTTTGCAGGGAAGCTCTCCCGGATGGACCTGCCCTTCGACGTGGACCTCCTGAAGATCGATGTGCCCGAGAACGCCACCGTGGAGACCCCCTGGCGCCTCACCCGCCTCTCCCGCCAGCGCTACTTCCGCAGGGTTCTCGAGGATCCCAGCCTGGAGAGCCGGCTCGGGGACGGCCACTTCGCGGTGGACATCGACCACGAACGGCTCGAGGCGGACTCGGATGTGCATGCCCTGGTCAACGAGAGTGCCGTGGCCGTGACGCCCCTGAGCCTGGACATGACGTCCCGCACGGACTTCTCGCTGATACGCCAGGCCTTGGATCGCGCCTGACGCATGGCCTGCCCCGCCGAGCGGTTAGCATGAAGCCCAGGACCTGGGCAAGATCGTCCCTCTTGTTTTCTGCCCGATATCACAAGGGGGATCCAGGGAACAGGGTGAATGCGATTTGACGCTTTGTGCCCTGTCTTTTTATAAATTCATCCACTCGTGTGCCGAACATCCCATTACAATGCCTAGGTCCCTCGCATTTCCGGAGGACTGGCTCACAGGATTCGGCGCGTCCGAGCCAGCGAGTCAGGGGGTTTTGTGACAGACATCACGGGCAAAACGGGTGGGGATCAAATGGGCCAAGCGGTCGTAAACCTGAGACGGATCGAGTACCTCGCGGGGCTTCCTCAGCCCGAGGCCGAGGAACTGGCCCGGGTGAGCGAGTTCAGACGCTACGCGGACGGGACGCCCGTCTTCAGCCAGGGCGAATACATCCCCGGCATCTTCGTGGTGGTCCAGGGCTCCCTCAAGGTCTTCCGCACCGATGGCCGCGGCAAGATCCAGGTCCTGGACATCCTCCAGCCCGGCACCTGCGTGGGCGAGGTCCAGGTCTTCGACGGCGGCCCCGCGGCCTCCGGGGCCGAGGCCCACGGCGACACCGAGTGCTGGCTGATCCCGGCCGAGCCCCTGCGCCGCATGGTCCACCGCAACACCACCGTGGCCGAGGTCATCATCCACCACTTCGCCGGCAAGGTCCGCCACCTCATCGCCCTGGTGGAGACCCTCAGCCTCCACAGCGTGCCCGAGCGCGTGGCCCAGCTCATCCTCGACTACCATTCCCGCAATGCCGCCAAGTCCCTGGTGGAGTTCCACGAGACCCAGGAGGACCTGGCCCAGTGCATCGGCGCCAGCCGCGAGGCCTTCAGCCGAGCGCTGCGCCTCCTGGCGGACCTGGGACTCGTGCAGAGCACTTTCCCCGTGGTGCGCATCCTCGATCTCCAGAAGCTCCAGCGTTACGCCCGCGGATGACATGGAATCGCCCCTCAACACGCGCGTTGAATGGGAAGCAGCGGAACTCCAGGAGGGTGACGGGAGCGAACTGACCCGCCCCGAGCATCTGGCGGAGGAGATGTCCGGCCGGCTGCGCCTGGCCGATCCGATCACCTACTCGCTGCAGAGCGCCAGCTTCGGAGCCATCCTGGGCCGAATCGAGTCCCTGGCCGGTCTGCCCCAGGCCGAATCGGACGAACTGGCCCGCATCACCGAATTCCGGCGGTACCCGGCGGGCACCCGCGTGTTCAAGCAGGGCGAGCGCATCCCCGGGATCTTCCTGGTCATCCGCGGGTCGCTCAAGATCACCCGCTCCAGCGGCCAGGGCAAGGTGCAGGTGCTGGCCATCCTGCAGCCCGGCACGTGCGTGGGCGAGGTCCAGGTCTTCGACGGGGCGCCCATCGCCTCCGGGGCCGAAGCGATGGGCGATACCGACTGCTGGATGATCCCGGGGGAGGCGGTGCGCGAGCTGGCCCGGAGGAACGCGGTGGTGCGGGAAGTCATCATCCGCCACTTCGCGGGCAAGGTGCGCCACCTGGTGGCGTTGGTGGAGGCGCTCGGCCTCCACAGCGTGCCGGAGCGGGTGGCTCAGCTGCTGATGGACCATGTCAAGCAGGCGCCGGACCGGCATCAGGTCAAGTTCCGGGAGACCCAGGAGGAGCTGGCCCAGCGCGTGGGCGCAGGACGCGAGGCCTTCAGCCGCTCCCTGAGGCTCTTGGCGGGCCTGGGACTCATCCACAGCGCCTTCCCGGTGATCCAGGTGCTCGATCCGGAGAAGCTCGAGCGTTACGCCCGGGGCTAGGAAAAGTGAGGGGTCGATCGCGGTAAGTCTTTGACCATCGTTACTTTTGTAACTTTAGCCTCTGTAACGTGTGGGCCTTTCGTCACAAAACGGAACGATTGACACGGGCGAGCTGGGCGATCCCATCGTGGAGTTCGAGATGACTCCGGAGGGCCGGCGCGGCAACTTCTTTGCCGACGCTGCCCGC